>DATJEA010000306.1:0-11066 GCA_035497095.1 Acetobacteraceae bacterium
ACCGGGCGGGCGGAGAGGGCGGAGTTTCCAGCCACAAGGGCGCGAAGCGCCGTCATGAAGTTTTTTTGCTTCTTTTTGTTCACAAAAAGAAGGCCTTACTTGCCTTTGAGCGCCGCCTCCACCCCAGCCGCCACGCGGAACAGCCAGGCGTCGCCCAGCGTCTCGCCCATCAGCATCAGCCCCACCGGCGCCTCGCCCTCGCGGTGGCACGGCAGCGAGATGGCGCAGCGGTCGAGGAAATTGCCGATCGACGGGTTGCGCAGTTGCAGCATGTTGACGCGGGCGTATTCCGCGTCCGTGTCCAGCGCGGCGATCGGTGCCGGGATCAGCGGGCAGGTCGGCAGCAGCACCGCGTCATAGGCGCTGGTGGCGGCATCGAAGCGGGCGATGATGTCGGCGCGGGCGGCCAGCAGGTCGAGATAATCCGCCGCCGTCATGCTCTGGCCGCGCAGGATGCGCGATTTCACCCGCGGATCGTAGCCATCGCCGCGGCTGGCCAGCAGCCGGCGATGCCAGGCCCAGGCCTCGGCGGCCGCGAAGCCGCCGCCGGCATTGGCCACGGCGATATCGTCCAGCACCTTCATTTCCACCGGCAGGACGCGCGCACCGGCGGCGCTCAGGGTGCTCAACGCCCGCTCGAAGGTCGCCGCCACGGTGGTGTCCATGCCTTCCAGCACGAAGCCCAGCGGCACCGCCAGCCGTAACCCGTCGACGCCGACCGGCGTCAGATCGGGCTGCGGCTCGCCGGCGAACACCGCGTCGATCGCCGCACAGCAGGCCACCGAATTGGCCAGCGGCCCGACCGAGTCCAGGCTGGTGGACAGCGGCAGGATGCCGGCGGTGGGCACCCGCCGCGCGGTCGGCTTGTAGCCGGTGATGCCGCACATCGCCGCCGGCACCCGGCAGGAGCCGCCGGTATCGGTGCCCAGCGCGCCATAGGCCATCTGATCGGAGATCGACACCGCGGCGCCCGAGGAGGAGCCGCCGGGGATGCGCCCGGTCGCCCGGTCCCACGGGCTGCGCGGCGTGTCGTAATGCGGATTGATGCCGAGGCCGGAGAAGGCGAACTCCACCATATTGGTGCGGCCCATCACCACGAAGCCGGCATCCAGGATGCGGCTCACCACCGGCGCATGGGCGGTGGCCGGTTCGGCATGCGCCAGCACCGCCGACCCGGCCGGGGTCGGCTGGCCGGCGATATCGGCCAGGTCCTTGATGCTGAACGGGATGCCGGCGAACGGGCCGGGCGCGCGGCCGGCGCGGCGCAGCGCGTCCATCGCGTCCGCCTGCAGCCGGGCAGCGTCGGCATCCACCTTGACGAAGGTGCGCCTGCCCTCGCCCTGCGGATCGTTGATGCGTGCCAGACACGCCTCCACCAGGGTGCGGGAGGTGGTGCGGCCATCGGCCAGGGCGGTGGAGAGCTCATGAAGGGTGCGCATGCGGCAACGGTGCCCTCGGTTGCCCCGGCTGGCAAGATGGCGCACCGGACCCGGCCGCCGCGCGCCGCGGCCGGCATTGACGCGAACCGCGCCCGGTGCGTTTTTGTGCCGCCAAACCAGGAGAGAAATCATGGCCGACATCCCTGCCAAGCCCGTGCTGCTGACCGGCGCCTCCGGCGGCCTCGGCCGGGTGCTCGCCCGCAATCTCGGCGCCGCCGGCTGGACGCTGGTGCTGACCGACATCGCCCCGTTCCCCGACGCGCTGCCGCCCGGCGCCCGCTTCGTGCGCGCCGATCTCAACGACGGCATGGCCATCCTGCGCCTGGCCGAGGGCTGCGGCATGATCCTGCATTTCGGCGGCATTTCCACCGAGGGCGCGTTCGAGGCCGTACTCGGCCCCAATCTGCGCGGCCTGTACCATATCTACGAAGCGGCACGGCGCGAGCGCGCGCGGGTGCTGTTCGCCAGCTCCAACCACTCGATCGGCTTCCATGAGCGCAGCGAAAAGCTGGACGCCGACTGCCAGTTCCTGCCCGACACGTTCTATGGCCTGTCCAAGGCCTATGGCGAGCTGATGGGCCGGATGTACTGGTTCAAGCACGGCGTGGAAAACGTCAACGTCCGCATCGGCTCCTCCTTCCCCGAACCGGTCGACGAGCGGATGCTGTCCACCTGGCTGTCCTATGACGACCTCACCCGGCTGTGCATCCGCGCCACCCTGGCCGAGAAGACCGAAAGCTGCGTGATCTGGGGCGCCTCGACCAATTCCCGCAGCTATTGGGCCGCCGATGACCGCGCGGCGCTGGGCTGGCTGCCGCAGGATAGCGCCGACGGTTTCGCCGGCCAGCTTGCCGGCAAGGTCAGCGATAATCCGATCGTCGAGCGCTACCAGGGCGGCATCTATCCGGCGATGGACTACACCCGTATTGCGCCGCCCCCAGGTAGACTGTTTAAGTAGAAGCCGCAGTGCAACATTGCTGATGGTAATTGTACGGTATTGCAGGCGGAGCTTATTGCAATACCTTTGATAACAATTATATGGGCGCAATGGGCCAGCATGAATGCTGTGCCTGGAGGGCCGGAATTCATGAGCATTCTCACCGTTGGCATCGGCCAAGCTTTCGCCACCCTGGCCGGCGCGGTGGCGGCGTCCGGCAGCTTTGACACCATCAACGTGCTGGCGGGCACCTATACCGACGATTTCACCACCATCAGCCACCCGCTGACCATCAATGCCATCGGCGGCATGGCCAGCTTCGTCGCCGTCGCCCCGCCGCCGAATCACAAGGCGATCATGACGGTCGGCGCCGACCTGTCGCTCAACGGCCTGGAGTTCAGCGGCGCGGCGGTGAGCGCGGGTTACGGCGGCAACGGCGCCGGCATCCGCTTCGAGGCCGGCAACCTCTCGATCAGCAACTCCTGGTTTCACGACAACCAGAACGGCATCCTGACCGCGGCCAACCCCACCGCCACGCTCACCATCAGCAACAGCGAGTTCAACAACAACGGCAGCGGCACCGGCCTCACGCATAATCTCTATGTCGGCGACATCGCCTCGCTCTCCATCACCGGCTCGTATTTCCACGACGCCAATGTCGGCAACCAGATCAAGAGCCGTGCCGAGGCCAACAGCATCACCAACACCGTCATCGCCGACGGTGCGAACGGCAATGGCAGCTACTCGATCGACCTGCCGAACGGCGGCCAGAACACCGTCACCGGCAACACCCTCCAGAAGGGGCCGAACAGCCAGAATACCCACTACGTCGCGGTCGGCGAGGAGGGCTCGGTCCATCCCGGCAGCGCCACCCTGATCGGCAACAACATCTTCATTAACCACGTCGGCGCCGGCAGTTCGCCCTTCGCGCTGCTGAACCACTCCGGCACCCCGGTCACGCTGGCGGAAAACACCTTCTACGGCTTCCCCGGCACCCACGTGGACGGCAGCGCCACCCAGCGCGACAACACGCTGCTGCCGCTGCCCGCGCCGGCCTACGACACCTCGCACCCGTTCCTGCCGCAGCCAGCCGCGGTGCCGGAGCCGATGTCGTTCATGCTGCTGCTGCCGATGCTCGCCGTCATGCTGGCGCTGCGCCGCCGCCAACGACGGCACGCAACGCAGCCCATCGCGGCCTGCATACACTAAGTCACTCGACAGAAAGATAACGCTGCTTATTATCTGCCCTGTGACCAATCAACGCGACATCCTGTTCATGCTGCACGACGTGGCGCGCCAGTTGCGGCTGGAGTCCGACCGCCGCGCCCGCGCCCACGACATGACGCGCGCGCAGTGGGTCATCCTGGTCTGCCTGGAGCGCCAGCCCGGCCTGACCCAGAAGGCGCTGGCCGAGATCCTCGAAGTGGAGCCGATCACCGTCGCCCGGCTGATCGACCGGCTGGAGGATCGCGGCATGGTCGAGCGTCGTGGCGACCCGGCCGACCGCCGGGTGTGGCGGCTGCATCTGCTGCCCCCCGCCGCCCCGGTGCTGCACGACATCCATATCGAACGCGAAGACCTGCACCGCCTGCTGGTCGACGGCGTCGACGCGCGCACCCTCGCCACCATCAATGCCGGGCTGGTCCGCATGAAGGCCAATCTGATGGCCGAACCGCGTGGCCGCGCCGTCGAACGAGCCGCTCTTGAACAGGACGTCGCCTAGCATGTCGCAAGCCACCACCGCCTCCGCGCAAACCCCGATTCCGGCGCCGCGAGACGCAACGCTGGAGCCCTCGCGCGCCACCGCCCGCTATCGCCGCCGCGTGCTGCGCCCGGTGCTGATGCTGGGCGGCGTGGTGGCGGTGATCGTGGCGTCGCTGGTCTACTGGGTGAATGGCGGCCGCTACGTCTCGATCGACAACGCCTATGTCCGCGCCGCCAAGCTGGCCGTCGCCACCGATGTGTCCGGCATCGTGCAGGAGGTGGACGTGAAGGAGGGCCAGGCGGTCAAAAAAGGCGACGTGCTGTTCCGGCTCGATCCGCGCCCGTTCCAGATCGCGCTCGATGGCGCCAAGGCCAACCTGGCACAGACCGCGCTCGCGGTGAGCGCCGCCAAGCGCGACTACCAGCGCATGCTGCGCGATGTCGAGGCCAAGCAGGCCCAGGTGCAGGCCGACCAGGCGGCGTTCGACCGCTACGCCAAGCTGGTCAAGGGCGGCAGCGTCACCCGCGCCGACTATGACGACGCCCGCTTCAAGCTCGCCTCCAACGAGGCGATGGTGCAAAGCCTGAAGGAGCAGGCCGAGGTGCAGCTCGCCCGCCTCGGCGGCAACCCCGACATCGCCCCCGCCGACATGCCGCAATACCAGGAGGCCGAGGCCAAGGTCGCCGAGGCGCAGCGCCAGCTCGACCATACCGTGGTGCGCGCCCCGTTCGCCGGCGTGGTGACGCAAGTCGGCCAGTTGCAGCCCGGCCAGTATCTCGCCGCCGCCACCGCCGCGTTCGGCCTCGTTTCCACCGAGGATGTCTGGATCGAGGCCAGCCCGAAGGAGACCGACCTCACCTATGTGAAGCCCGGCGATTCGGTGCAGGTCACCGTGGACACCTATCCCGGCCGCAGTTGGAAGGGCGTGGTGCAGAGCATCGCGCCGAATTCCGGCTCGGAGTTCTCGGTGCTGCCGGCGCAGAACGCCTCGGGCAACTGGGTCAAGGTGGTGCAGCGCATCCCGCTCCGGGTGAACGTCGAGCGTCAGCCCGGTGGCCCCGATCTGCGCTCCGGCATGAGTGTCGAGGTCGATATCGACACCGGCCACGTGCGCCACTTCTCCGATCTGTTCTAAGCCCTCATGCCCGGGTCAGCCGGAGGCCATTCGGCGCCCACCCAGGTCGTGCAGCACCGTGCGCTGCTGACCGGTTGCGCGATGACCGCGACCCTGATGCAGATCCTCGACTCCACCATCGCCAACGTGGCACTGCCCTATATGCAGGGCAGCCTGTCCACCACCTTCGACCAGGTGACCTGGGTGCTGACCAGCTACGTCATCGCCTCGGCGATCATGACCGCGCCGGTCGGCTGGATGGCGCAGCGCTACGGGCGCAAGAACCTGTTCATCGTCTGCATCATCGGCTTCACCGCCACCTCGATGCTGTGCGGCGCGGCGCAATCGCTGGAAGAGATCGTGCTGTTCCGCATCCTGCAAGGCGCCTTCGGGGCGGCGCTGTCGCCGCTGTCGCAGGCGGTGATGCTCGATATCTACTCGTTCGAGCAGCGTGCCCATGCGATGGCGATCTTTGGCATGGGCATCATGCTGGGACCGATCATGGGCCCGACCCTGGGTGGCTACCTGACCGAGGCGCTGAGCTGGCGCTGGGTGTTCTACGTCAACCTGCCGTTCGGCATCATCGCCGTCACCGGCATCGCGCTGTTCATGCCGCGCACCCCGATCAAGCCCGAACTGCGGTTCGACTGGACCGGGTTCGCGGTGCTGGCGCTCGGCATCGGCGCGCTGCAACTGATGCTCGATCGCGGCCAGAGCCTGGACTGGATGAGCTCGCCCGAGATCGTCATCGAGATGGTGCTGGCCGGGCTCGGCTTCTACCTGTTCGTGGTGCACATGTTTACCGCCAAGAAGCCGTTCCTGCCGCTGGCGCTGTTCATGGACCGCAATTTTGCCGCCGCCTGCCTGATGATGTTCTGCACCGGAACCATCATGATGGCGTCGTCCGCGCTGCTGGCGCCGTTCCTGCAGAACCTCGCCGGCTACCCGGTGGCCGAGGCCGGCCGCGCCATGGCGCCGCGCGGCTTCGGCACCATGGTGGCGATGGTGCTGGCCAGCCGGCTCGGCGGCGTCTGGGTGGACCAGCGCAAGCTGATGGCGTTCGGCCTGATCCTGCTCGGCGCCACGCTGCATTTCATGAGCACCTGGTCGCCGGACATGAGCGAGCGGCAGATGGTGGGCACGCTGATCGTGCAGGGCTTCGCGATGGGCTTCATCTTCAACCCGATGACGGTGATCGCCTTCGCCACGCTGCCGCCGTCGCTGCGCGGCGACGCGGCGGCGTTGCAGAACCTGGCGCGCAATATCGGCGCCGCGATCGGCATCTCGGTCACCTCGACAATGCTGACCCGCAGCGCCCAGGTGTCGCACGCCGACATGGCCGCCGGCATCACGCCGTTCAACCGGATTTTCCAGAACCACGACGCCATCGGCCGGCTGCTCGACCCGACCACCAGCCACGGCGCCGAGATGCTGACCCAGATGATCGAGCGGCAGGCGCAGATCATCGCCTTCAGCAACGATTTCCGGATGATGACCTGGGTGGTGGTGCCGCCGCTGCTGCTGCTGCTGTTCATGCGCCGCCCCGGCGCCGCGCCGGGCGAAAAGCCCGTCTCGCCCCGCCCCGCCACCCCGCTGCGGGCCGGCGCCGATTGACCGGACTCGCTTGCGCCCCTCACCCAGCCCGCCCATTTACGCTGAGCCTCCTGTGCGGTGCAGCATCTGGTAATGCGGCATAACCATAACGTAGCTTATCATATGGATTATGATCTTTCCTCCTCGAGCATGCCGCGCAGCCAGCGCAACCTGCTGACCGTCTGCCTGATGATCGCCACCCTGATGCAGGCGCTCGACTCCACCATCGCCAACGTCGCGCTGCCCTATATGATGGGCAACCTGTCGGCCACCTTCGACCAGGTCACCTGGGTGCTGACCAGCTACGTGGTCGCCGCCGCGATCATGACCGCGCCGGTCGGCTGGATGGCGGCGCGCTACGGCCGCAAGAACCTGTTCGTCGTCAGCCTGATCGGCTTCACCGTCACCTCGATGATGTGCGGCGCGGCGCAGTCGCTGAACCAGATCGTGATCTTCCGGCTGCTGCAAGGCATGTGCGGCGCGGCGCTGGTGCCGCTGTCACAATCCACCATGCTGGACATCTTCCCGATCCAGCAGCGCGGTGCGGCGATGGCGATCTGGGGCATGGGGGTGATGGTCGGCCCGATCCTCGGCCCGACGCTGGGCGGCTATCTCACTGATATGTATAGCTGGCGCTGGGTGTTCTACGTCAACCTGCCATTCGGCGTGGTGGCGGTCGCCGGCCTGCTGGTGCTGATGCCGAAGGCGCCGCTGAAACCCGATCTGCGGTTCGACTGGCTGGGGTTCGGCGTGCTGGCTTTGGGCATCGGCGCGCTGCAACTGATGCTGGACCGCGGCCAGACGCTCGACTGGTTCAACTCGCGCGAGATCATCGTCGAGGCGGTGCTGGCCGGGCTCGGCTTCTATCTGTTCCTGGTGCATCTGTTCACCGCGCCGAAGCCGTTCATCCCGCCGGCGATCTTCCGCGACCTCAATTTCAGCATGACCATGCTGATGATGTTCGCGGTCGGCATGGTGCTGCTGGCCAGTTCGGCGCTGCTGGCGCCGTATCTGCAAAACCTGTCCGGCTACCCGGTCGAGGATGCCGGGCTGCTGATGGCGCCGCGCGGTGTCGGCAGCATGATCGCGATGATGATCGCCGGGCGCATCCTCAACCGGGTCGATCCGCGCAAGCTGATGGGGCTCGGGCTGGTCTTTCTGACCTGGTCGCTCTACGCCATGAGCACCTGGACGCCCGATGTCTCGGCGCGGGAACTGGTGGCGGTCACCATGGTGCAGGGCGCCGGGCTGGGGCTGGTGTTCATCCCGCTGCAGATCGTCGGTTTCGCCACCCTGTCGGCGGCGATGCGCACCGACGGCACCGCGCTGCTCAGCCTGGTGCGCAATGTCGGCTCGGCGATCGGCATCTCGATCACCTCGTTCATGCTGACCAGCGGCCAGCAGACCGAGCACGCCCGCCTCGCCGAAGTGGCGACCCCGTTCAACCGGCTGCTGCACGGGCCATCGCCGCTGGCGCATCTGCTCAACCCAACGACGACGCATGGCGCCGAATTGCTGAACAGCATGATCGATCAGCAGGCCAGCATCATCGCCTACAACACCGATTTCCGCCTGATGATGCTGGCCGCCGTGCTGCCGCTGGTGCTGCTGTTCATCATGCGCCGGCCGGCGTCGCATAACGCGCCGAAGGAGGCGCATGTGATGGAGTGAGGGGAAGAGTCTTCTTTTTGTGAACAAAAAGAAGCAAAAAAACTTTTCATTCATTTTGGAGACCCGGGACTCTCCTCCCCTCGCCTGCCGCAGGCGGATCGAAGTTTTTTGGTTCTTTTTTTCAAAAAAGAACCCCTTCCTTCCTGCCTCACGCGTGGCATTCTCCGCCCCGCATGATGACGGAGAGACCCATGGCAGACGGACGGCTTTATATCGGCACGCGGCGGTATTCCTCGTGGTCGCTGCGCGGCTGGCTGCCGGTGCATCTGGCGCGGCTGGACGTGGAGGACGTGCTGATCCCGCTGGCCGGCGGCAACACTCCCGCGGTCAAGGCGGTCGCCCCCGGCGGCACCGTGCCGTATCTGGAGCATCGCGGCGTGCGCGTGTGGGAGAGTCTGGCGATCTGCGAATACGCCGCCGAATTCGCCCCCGAACTCTGGCCCGCCGACCAGGCCGCCCGCGCCCATGCCCGCTCGATCGCCGCCGAGATGCATGCCGGCTTTCGCGAGTTGCGCATGGCGATGCCGATGAGCCTGTATCGCCAGGGTGCCGCCGGTGCCGGCCGCACCGCGGGCTGCCTCGCCGATATCGCCCGCATCCAGGCGATCTGGCACGGCGCGCTGGCGAAATCCGGCGGCCCGTTCCTGTTCGGCGCCAATTTCGGCAATGCCGACGCGATGTATGCCCCGGTGGTCGCCCGCTTCCTCACCTATCAGCCGGACCTCAGCGCCGAGACGCGGGCTTATTGCGCCGCGGTGCGCGCCCATCGGCTGGTCGCGCAGTGGTACGATGCCGCCGCCGCGGAACCGGCCGAATGGCACCTGCCGGCCGTCGAATCGGCACCTTGAACCCGGCTCTGGCCGTCGGCCTCGACCATGTCGGCATCATAGTGCGCGACCTGGCCCGGGCCAGCGCCGCCTGGGCCGCGCTCGGCTTCGCGCCGGTCGGCGGGCGGATCATGCTGGGTCAGGGCTACCTCGAATTGCTGGCCGACGACCCCGCCCGCCCCAGCGCCACGCTGGCCCGCTTCCTGGCGCAGGGCGAGGGCGCCCATGTGCTGTCGCTGCGGGTGGCCAGCGCCGAAGCCGCCGCCGCCCGGCTCGCCCGCGCCGGGCTGGATGCCGAATTGCTGGCCGCCGACCGCGCCGCCGATCCCGACCGGCCGGATGGCCCGCGCGCCCGTTTCCTGCGCCTGCCGCTGACCGACGCCGACCCGCGCCTGCAACTGATCGAGCAGCAGACCCCGGAACTGGTGTGGCAGCAGCGCTTCCTGGCGCACCCGAACGGCGCCACCGCGCTCACCGGCGTCACGCTGACCGCCGCCAGCCCCGCCGCGATGGCCGCCCGGCTCTCCCGCGTCGCCGGCCGTCCGGTGGCGCCGCAGGCCAATGGCTACCGGCTGGCGCTGCCGCAGGGACGCATCGACATCCTGCCCGGCGACGGCCCGCCCCGCATCACCCGGGTCACGCTGCGCGCGCCAACCAGCCGAACGATATCGCTACCCGGCCTCACGGTCGCCTTGCTTTCAGAGGGATGAAAGTTCTTGGCTCTTGTCGCGCTGAATGTTGGCGCCCAGGGAGGGAGGCAAGGAAGGCCTTCTTTTTGTGAACAAAAAGAAGCAAAAAAACTTCAGGACGGCGCTTCGCGCTGGGGTTGGAGGCCCCGCCCTCTCCACCCGACCGGCGTTGCAAGGCGGATGAAGTTTTTTGCGCGCTTTTTTTCAAAAAAGCGCTGCTTGCTTGCCGATACCTGCACGGTGATGACAGTTCGGACGCGGCGCGGCCCTGATCAACAGGCAATCCGATAATGGCAAACAGGAACCGCGTTCTTCGCCTAAACCGCCGCCAGCCGCCGCGCCACCCGCGCCCGGCCGATCAGCGGCAGCAGGCCATCCATGTCCGGCCCGTCCTCCTCGCCGGTCAGCGCCAGCCGCAGGATATCGGCGAGCGCGGCGGCGTCTCGTTTGGTGGCTTCCTGCAACGCGGCGAGCCAGGCGCGCCATACTGTTGCGGTCCACGGTTCGGCGGGCAGCAGCGAGAGCGCGTGGCGCAGCACGTCGGCGGCGCCGTCGATCACTGGCGGGATGATCTCGCCGGCCACCACTTCCCAGTATTCCCGCGCCTCGGACAGCAGGTCCAGCCGGCCGCGCACCGCCAGCCAGAACGCCTCGCTGGCGCCGGCCGGCAGGCGGGGGGCGACGGCGGCGAACGCGGTTTCCGCCAGCACCGCGCGGTTCATCCGCAGCAGGGCCGCGATATCGAACACTCCGGCTTTCGGCGAGATGCCGGCGAAGCCGAATGCCGCCGTGAGCTCGCGCAAGTCGGCCGGCGCCGTTGCCGCGCCCAGCGTCGCCAGGTAGGCGGTGACTGCCGCCGGTTCGATGCCATCCTGGCGCAGGGTGCGCAGCGGCAGCTCGTCGGGACCGCGCCCCGGCCGGCGTGCGCCGGCGATGGTGAGTGCGGGCAGGTGGGCGAAATGCAGCCGCGCCGGGTCGCCGCCGAGTGCGGCGATCAGGTCGAGCTGCACCCCGGTCGGCAGCACGTGGTCCTCGCCGCGCACCACATGGGTGATGCCGAGTGCGAGGTCGTCCACCACCGAGGTCAGCGC
>DATJEA010000307.1:0-5694 GCA_035497095.1 Acetobacteraceae bacterium
GTCGCCGCCGGGATCACCCGGCCGCCCATCAGCAGCATGATCAGGCTGACCAGGTCGAGCATCAGCAAAATGCCGCGCCACTCGCCGCCCCGGATCAGGCCGGCCGCCCCGGCCTGGAACAGCGTCGCCGCCGCCCCCATGCCGAGCAGCACGATGACGAAATTGCGGTTGCGCCCCTTGCGCGCGGCGCGGAAAAACCGCGCCGCGGTGATCCCGGTGACGCCCCAGGCGAAGCCCAGCGCCGCGACGCCGGCCACCGCCGGCGAGCCCAGCCACGGTGCCAGCCGCGCCACCAGCCACGCCGCCACCAGGGCGGCCAGCGCGCGCCGGTCGATCCGCGCCAGCAGAAAGCCGGCCACCACCGCCAGCGCGTAGCCGAACAGCATTTCATGCGCGTGCCAGGCCGCCAGTTCCGGATGCCGGCGATACAGCCCGGCCCAGAGCGGAATCTCGACCAGCGCCAGCAGCGTGGCGAGCGGAAACAGCACCAGATGCGCGGCGACCTCGTCGGCCGCGCCGAACCGGCGCAACCACGCCCGCAGCATCGCCATCGCGCTACGGAATCTTGCGGGTGCCGACGCCCAGCGCGCCGGGCAGGCGGCGGGCGCGGGAGGCTTTTTCGGCGATGCCGGAGACGCCTTCGCGGCGCTGCAACTCGGCCCAGACATCCTCCGGCCGGACTCCGGCATCCACCCACAGCACCAGCAGGTGATACAGCACGTCGGCACTTTCGGCGACCAGCGCGTCGCGGTTGCCGGCCACCGCCTCGATCAGGCATTCGACGGCTTCCTCGCCGAATTTCTGCGCCACCTTGGCGGTGCCGCGCGACAGCAGCCGGGCCGAGTGGCTCACCTCCACCGGTGCACCGCGGCGGCTCAGCACCACGCCCCACAGCCGGTCGAGCACCGCGGCCGAGGCGCCGATCGCGTGCGGCGGCGCCGGGCGGCTCGGCGGGTCGGCGGGTGGCGGCGGGCTGACCGGCTCGACCGCCTTGATCGCCCGTTTGGCGGCCTTGTTCGGGGCAGCGGATTTTTTGGCCACTGCTTTCTTGCCGGCGGATTTCGCCGCGGCGGCCTTCTTGGCCCCCGGCTTCTTCGGCGCGGCGCCCTTCGGGGTGGTCTTTTTCGGTGGCTTGGCCATGCGAACTCCCTCAGGCGGCGCGTGGAGCGGGTGGTATGGCGCGCGGCAGCCGCACCGGCAACCCGGCCTCGCCCAGCGCCGCCTTCACCTGCGCGACGGTGAAGGTGCCGAAATGGAACACGCTGGCGGCCAGCAGCCCGGTCGCCCCGGCCTGGGCGCCCTCGACGAAATGCCGCAGCGTGCCGACGCCACCGGAGGCGACCACCGGCACCCGCACCGCGCCGCACACGGCGCGCAGCAGATCGGTGTCGAAGCCGCGCCCGGTGCCGTCGCGGTCCATGCTGGTCAGCAAGATCTCGCCGGCGCCGAGCGCGGTGACCCGCCGGCACCACGATACCGCGTCCATGCCGGTGTCGCGCCTTCCGCCATGGGTGAACACCGACCAGGTGCCGGGCGCCACCTGCTTGGCGTCCACCGCCACCACCACGCATTGGCTGCCGAATTTCTCCGCCGCCTCGCGCACCAGGTCGGGCCGCGCCACGGCGGCGGAGTTGATGCTGGCCTTGTCGGCGCCGGCCAGCAGCAGCCGGCGGATATCCTCCACCGCGCGGATGCCGCCGCCGACCGTGAGCGGCAGGAATACCCGCGCCGCGGTGCGGCTGACCACGTCGAGGATGGTGTCGCGGTTCTCGTGGCTGGCGGTGATGTCGAGGAAGGTGAGCTCATCGGCGCCGGCGGCGTCATACACCGCGGCCTGTTCCACCGGGTCGCCGGCATCGCGCAGGGCGACGAAGTTGACGCCCTTCACCACGCGGCCGTCCTTCACGTCCAGGCACGGTATCACCCGCAGTTTCAGCATGTGGTTTTCCTTCCGGCCGCCCCTCTTGCGGAGGCGCTGTGTGCGCGGCCTGCCGCCCGCCATGCAAGCCTGATCACGCCGCCAGCAGCGCCAGCGCCTCGGCCAGGCCCACCCGCCCGTCATACAGCGCCCGCCCGACGATCACCCCTTCGACCGCGCGCGACCCGCCGACCGCCCGCTTCAGCGCCGCCAGATCGGCAAGCCGGCCGACGCCGCCGGAGGCGATCACCGGGGTGGAAATGCTGTTGGCCAGCGCCAGCGTTTCCTCCAGATTGAGGCCGCCCAGCATGCCGTCGCGGCCGATATCGGTGTAGATGATCGCCGCCACCCCGGCATCCTCGAACCGCCGCGCCAGCTCGCCGGCGGTCAAGGTCGAGGTCTCGGCCCAGCCCTCGGTCGCCACCATGCCGCCCCGCGCGTCGATCCCCACCGCGATGCGGCCGGGCCAGGCGCGGCAGGCCTGCAGCACCAGCGCCGGGTGCTTCGCCGCCGCGCTGCCCAGGATCACCCGGCTGACCCCGGCCTCCAGCCAGCGCGCGATCCCCGCCATGTCACGGATGCCGCCGCCGAGTTGCACCGGCACGGTTGCCGCCGCCAGGATCGCCGCCACCGCCGCCCCGTTCACCGATTTGCCGGCGAACGCGCCGTTGAGGTCCACCACATGCAGCCAGCCACACCCGGCCTGCTGCCAGGCCCGCGCCTGCGCGCCAGGGTCATCGGAATACACCGTGGCATCGTCCATCGCGCCGCGCCGCAGCCGCACGCAGGCGCCATCCTTGAGGTCGATCGCCGGATACAGCGTGAGGCCCATCAGGCGCCGCGCTCGTTGGCCAGCCGCCCGCCATTCTGCAAGATCTTGTAGAAGAAAATGCCGTGAATGGTCTCGCCGTGCACCCGCGCATACACCGGATGCTCGCCCCAGGCGACGTAACCCATCGAGGTATACAGCCGGATCGCCGCCTGCTGCGTCGCCCGCACGTCGAGATTGAGCACATGGTAGCCCATCGCCCGCGCCGCCTGCTCCACCCGCTGGGTCAGCAGCCGCGCCAGCCCATGGCCGCGCGCATAGGGCGCGATGAAGCTGTGCATCAGGCTGGCGGCGAACGCCTGCGCCTCGTTGTTGCGCGGCGGGCGCACCAGTTGCGCCGAGCCGACCGGCACGCCATCCAGCCAGGCGACGAACAGCTCGCGCTCCGGCACCAGCAGCAGGCCCTTGAAATAGCGCTCCAGCGCCTGCCGGCCGGGCGGCGCGACCCAGCCGAACCCGCCGCCCTCGATGATCGCGGCGTCGGTCGCCTCGCACAGCGCCGCCAGGTCGTCGTCGCTGAACTCCACCAGCCGCTCCACCCGCAAATCGTGCCGGCTCGCGTCATGGGTGCGCGCATCGGGGTCGGCGGAAACACCGATATGGGGCAGATCGACCATGCTCAGGGTGTCCAGCGCAAAAAATTGCCAAGAATCCGCAAGCCGACATCCTGGCTCTTCTCGACATGAAACTGGGTGCCGGCGCGATTGCCGCGCGCCACCATCGCCACCACCGGCGCGCCATACTCGGTGGTGGCCAGCACGTCGCGGTCCTCGGCGCCGTGCAGCGCGTAGCCGTGCACGAAATAGGCATGATCGCCCGGCTCAAGCCCATCCAGCAGCGGATGCGCGCCGGGCGTGAACACCAGCTCGTTCCAGCCCATCTGCGGCAGCCGCAGCGTTTCCGGCACCTCAAGCGCCGCGATATCGCCGCGCAGCCAGCCGAAGCCCTCGGTCACCTTATGCTCCAGCCCGCGCTCGGCCATCAGCTGCATGCCGACGCAGATGCCGAGAAACGGCTTTCCCGACTCCGCACTCGCCAGCACCGCACCGCGCAGACCGGGGATCGCCGCCAACCCCGCGGCGCAATCGGCGAACGCCCCCTGCCCCGGCAGCACCACCCGATCGGCCGCCGCCACCTCGGCCGGATCGGCGGTCACCGTCACCTCGGCGCCGATCCCGGCCCGCTCGGCGGCCAGTTGCAAGGCGCGCGAGGCGGACGCCAGGTTGCCGCTGCCATAATCGACCACCGCGATTTTCACAGCGCCCCCTTGGTCGACGGAATCGCGTCACCCGCCCGCGGATCGGCCTCCACCGCCATGCGCAGCGCCCGCGCCACCGCCTTGAAGCAGGCCTCGGCGACATGATGCGCGTTGCTGCCGGCGCGCTGCGTCACATGCAGCGTCACCAGCGCGTTCATCGCCAGCGCGCGAAAGAATTCCTCGAACAGCTCGGTATCCATCTCGCCGATCTTCGGCCGCTCGAAACCCACGCTCCACGCCAGAAACGGCCGCCCGGAGACATCCAGCGCCGCCTCCACCAGCGCCTCGTCCATCGGCAGCAGCGCCTGCCCGAACCGCCTGATGCCGCGCTTGTCGCCCAGCGCGCGGGCCAGCGCCTGGCCCAGCACGATGCCGATATCCTCGGTGGTGTGGTGGAAATCGATATGCAGGTCGCCCTTCGCCCGCACCATGAGATCGACCAGCGCATGCCGCGCCAGCGCGGTCAGCATATGGTCGAGAAAGCCGATTCCGGTGGCGATATCCGCCCGCCCGGAGCCGTCGAGATCGAGCGTCAGGCTGATATCGGTTTCGGAGGTGGTGCGGGTGATGCTGGCGGTGCGGGTCATGACCCATCAGACCTAGCCGAATCCTCCCCTTGCCGCAAACCACGCCTGCATCACAAATGGGGCCGCCGCCGCCGGTCATCTCCCGCCGCACCAGCCCTGCGGTGGCGTCATACGTCTTGCCAGAACCGCCGCGCCGCGCCATCTAGCCGGCCATGAACACATCCCCGCACGACCCGGTGGGCTGGCATGGCACCACCATCCTCTGCGTCCGCACCGCGTCCGGCGTGGCGATGGCCGGCGACGGCCAGGTCACCCTCGGCCAGACCGTCATCAAGGGCAACGCCCGCAAGGTCCGCCGCATCGGCGCCGGCAACTCCGTGCTGGCCGGGTTCGCCGGCGCCACCGCCGACGCCTTCACCCTGCTGGAACGCCTGGAAGCCAAGCTGGAACGCTTCCCCAGCCAGCTCGAACGCGCCTGCGTCGAACTCGCCAAGGACTGGCGCACCGATCGCTATCTGCGCCGGCTGGAAGCGATGATGATCGTCGCCGACGCCAATGTCTCCCTGGTTCTCACCGGCAACGGCGACGTTCTCGATCCCGAGAACGGCGTGATGGGCATCGGCTCGGGCGGCAACTATGCGCTCGCCGCCGCCCGCGCTTTGGCCGATACCGAATTGTCGGCCGAAGAGATCGTGAAGAAGGCGATGGCGATCGCCGCCGACATCTGCGTCTACACCAACCGCAACGTCACGATCGAGACGCTAAAGGCGGCGTGACCGAATTCGTGATGCGGCGAACCGTTCACCGCATCACGTAGACGAATGTCTTCCATTCAAACATCAACCGCAGCTTCGCGCGGATGTGGAAACGGCGTGGCAAGAGGGTGAGAAATTTCTTGAAGAATTTCATGACATCCCCTTCTGAAAATGATTAGCGGCTAATGAGTGAGGGCCAACCGCAACATATTAAGCGCCATTTTCTGGTGGCCTTTGAAAACTATCTGGTAAAATCTAAAATTGCAATGCGCTTAATATGCAAACATTAATTGGCCTGCGATCCGTGCCTATGAGAAAGCCGGCTTCCGGCTTGACGGCCTTGTCGATACGCCGCACGGCGAGCGCTTCTGATGGTGCGTGAATCATGAAGGCGGAGCCGCAGCAGA
>DATJEA010000308.1:0-1995 GCA_035497095.1 Acetobacteraceae bacterium
GGTGCGGCAGGTTCACCCGCGTCACGTTGCCTGGGGTGGGGTTGAGGTCGAGCGTGAAGCGGCTGCCGGTCTGCAACTGCACCCGGCCGCCGCCGAAGCGGCCGACGCGGAGCTTGGGCCCCTGCACATCGGCCAGGATGCCGATCGGGCGGTCGTACTCGGCCTCCAGGTCACGGATGATGGCGATGCGGGCGGCGTGGTCGTCGTGGTTGCCGTGGCTGAAATTGAGCCGGAACACGTCGGCGCCGGCGCGCAGCAACAGGCCGAGGACCTCCTTGGTCGAACTCGCGGGGCCGATCGTGGCGATGATCTTGGTGCGGCGGCGGCGGCGGATCTTGTCGTGGGTGGGCATGGGCTCTCCTTCAGGCGAGAGGCTTGGCGCAGCTTACGCCGCGACGAGAATCGCTCGGATATCATTGACGTTGGTCAAGGTGGGCCCGGTGCGGATCAGGTCGCCGGTGGCGTCGAACAGGCTGTAGCTGTCATGGGCGGCCAGCACCGCGCGCGGGTCAAGCCCGAGGCCGCGGGCCCGGGCCAGCGTGTCGGGGGCGATCATCGCGCCGGCCGCGTCCTCGGTGCCGTCGATGCCGTCGGTGTCGCCGGCGGCGGCCCAGATGCCGGGTTCGGCCTGCAATGCGATCGCCAGCGCCAGCAGGAATTCGGTGTTGCGGCCGCCGCGCCCGGCGCCCTGCGGGCCGATCGTGACCGTGCTCTCGCCGCCGGAGAGCAGCACGGCGGGGGCGGCCAGCGGCTGGGCGTGGCTGCGGATCGAGCGGGCGATGCCGGCCAGCACGGTGCCCATCTCGCGGCTTTCGCCTTCCAGCGCGTCGCCCAGGATCAGCGGCGCCAGGCCCAGCGCGCGGGCGGCCTCGGCGGCGGCGGCCAGCGCCATCGCGGGGGTGGCGATCAACTGGAAGCTGGCATGCGGCAGGCTGCCGGGTTTGGGCGTCTCGTCCTCGCCTCGGGCCAGCCTCGCTGCGATCTGCGGTGAGGGATCGATGCCGTAGCGCGCCACCAGGGCGCGGGCGTCGGCATAGCTGGTCGGGTCCGGCACGGTGGGGCCGGAGGCGATCACCGCCGGGTCGTCGCCGGGCACGTCGCTGATCGCCAAGGTCACCACCCGGGCCGGTGCGGCGGCGGCGGCGAGGCGGCCGCCCTTGATCGCCGAGAGATGCTTGCGCACCGCGTTCATCTCGGAAATCGTCGCCCCCGAGGCCAGCAGCGCCCGGTTCAGCGCCTGCTTGTCGGCCAGCGTGAGGCCGGGCGCGGGCAGCGCCATCAGCGCCGAGCCGCCGCCGGAGATCAGCGCCAGCACCAGGTCGTCCGGCCCCAGGCCGCGCACCGTCTCCAGCATGCGGCTTGCGGCGGTCTCGCTGTTGGCGTCCGGCACCGGGTGGGCGGCGGACAGCACCTCGATCTGGCGGGTCGGCACCTCATGGCCGTAGCGGGTGACCACCAGGCCGGAGAGCGCCACGTCCGGCCAGGCATCCTCCAGGGCGGCGGCCATCACCGCGGCGGATTTGCCGGCGCCGACCACCACGCAGCGCCCGGCGGGTTTGGCCGGCAGATGGCGGACCAGCATCACGCGCGGATCGGCGGCGGCCACCGCGGCGTCGAACATCCGCCGCAAGGCTGCTCTGGCGCGTGCGTCGTCCCACTGCATGCTGGCTCCCCCGTGACGTTCGGAGCAGTATGGCGAAGCCGCGTCCGCGACGCCATGTAAGACCTGTGAAGAGGAGGCAATCCGATGGCCGCACCCGAAATGGACAACAAGACCCGCACCGAACTGGAGGCCGCCGCGTTCCGCCGGCTGGTGGCGCATCTGCGCGAGCGGACCGATGTGCAGAACATCGACCTGATGAATCTGGCCGGTTTCTGCCGCAACTGCCTGTCGCGCTGGTATCGCGAGGAGGCGGCGACCCAGGGCATCACCATCGCCGACCCGGATGCGCGCGAGATCGTCTACGGCATGCCGTACAAGGACTGGCAGGCGAA
>DATJEA010000309.1:0-6019 GCA_035497095.1 Acetobacteraceae bacterium
GCCGGTTCGGGCGGGCACGAATCGCCCGGCACTTCCTGCCGCCCCCCGGCAGACGCTGCCGGCGGCGTCGCGTGGTCTGGGGCTTAGGCCGCCGACCCTCGGCTGGCGCGGCTTTTGCAGTGACCGCGCCACACGCAGGAATCCGCGCATGCCGACCACGCCAGCCGTCACGCCAGCCGGCCCGATTGCCGCCGCCACGCCGACCGCCGCCAGCACGGCCGGCGCGCAGCCGGACCCGTTCGGCCAGGTGATCGTCCGGCTGACGACGGCGGCGGCTCCGGTGGCTGCGCAGAACATCAAGCCGGCCGCCGATCCCAGGGCCGCCATCGTTCCAGCCACCAATCCGGCACCCGGCGATCCCACACCCGCCGCCACCGCATCGACGGCCGTCGACCCGGTGGCGGCGCTCGGCCGAGCCCCGCCGCTCCTGCCTGGGGCGCTGCCGGTCGCCACGCCGCAGGTCGCCACAGCGGCGATCGGTCAAGGCAAGGCCAGGGCTACCGACAAGGCCAAGCCGGCCGATCAACCGGCGGATGGCAGCACACCGGCGGCGCAGGCGTGCAGCATCCCGCCGCTGCTGCCGGCGGCGCTGCCGCAGCCCGTCGCGCCCATCCCGCCGCCCACGCCTGCTGTCGGCAGCGCGCCGGCGGCGTCCGTGGCGTCGCCGGCCAGCGCACCGGCGACCGCCCAGCCTGCCACCGTTGAGCCCGCCACGGTTGCGCCTCCCACCGTCCAGCCGGTCGCACTCCCGCCATCCGCTGCGCAACCACCTGCCGCGCCTGCCGATCCCGCCACCGATGCGCCGGCACCGCATCAGAAAGACGACCCGGCCGACGATCCGCCGCAAGGCTCCGGCCTGCTCACCGCCACCACGCCGACTCTCGCCGCGCCGAACCCGGCCGCGCCGGCGCTGCATTCGACTGCACCCTCTGCCCAGCCGGTCCCGCCGCAGCTCGCGCAGCAGGCAGGCGCTCCGCCGCCGGCCAGCCCCACCGCGCAGGCCGCCGCGGCGGTCGGCGTGCTGCTGCGCACCGGCGAGAGCGCGCATCAACTCACGCTGCGGCTCGACCCGGCCGAACTCGGCCATCTGCAGATCGCCATCACCCGCCCGAAGGATGCACCGCCCAGCGTCGCCCTTACCGTCGAGCGGCCGGAGACGCTGCTGCTGCTGCTGCGCGACCAGCCGGCGCTGCATCGCGCGCTGGACCAGGCCGGAGTGCCGGCGGATGGCCGCAACGTCAGCTTCCAGCTCGCCGCCCCCAGCCATAATGCCGCCAGCCACGATGCCGGCAGCCATGCCGATGCCGGAGGCTTCCAGGGCGCACCGCAGAATGGCGGCTGGCAGCAGGGCCAGCAGACCCCGTCCGGCGCGCAGGACCACCGCCAGCCGCCCGCGCCCACCCGCAGCGGTGCCAGCCGGTTCACCGCCCGCCCCGCCGCCTGCCTGCCGATGCCCGCGCGCCAGCACTGGCGGCGGACCGGCGTCGACATCACCGCCTGAACGCCAAGGACCCGACCGATGACCGTCACCCCGACCACGCCGGCCAACCTCGCCCAGGCCGCCAATGCCGCGGCGGCCGCCGGCGCCAGCGCGACGCCCAGCGCGGCGCAGGCGGCGAGCAACGCGCTGTCCGGCAATTTCCAGACCTTCCTGAAGATGCTGATGACCCAGTTGCAGAACCAGGACCCGACCAGCCCGCTCGACACCAACCAGTTCACCAGCCAGCTGGTGCAGTTCTCCAGCGTCGAGCAGCAGATCAACACCAATGCCAGCCTGACCCAGTTGATCCAGCTCACCCAGGCCGCCGGCGTGCTGCAATCCACCGCCATGGTCGGTCACCGGGTCAGCGTCAGCTCCGACCACCTGGCGTTGCAGAACGGCGCCGCCGGGCTGCAATTCACCACGCCCACCGCCGGCCCGGTCGCCATCGCGGTCTATAACGACCAGGGCGCCAAGCTCACCGACGCGCTGGTGGACGCCAAGGCCGGCAGCAACAGCTGGAGTTGGAACGGCCAGGACATCAACGGCAACCAGTTGGCCGATGGCAGCTACCGCGTCGCGGTGATGGGGGCGGACGGCAGCGGCGCCGCCCATGCGCTGCCGTTCACCGTGCAGGGCACCGCCACCGGCGTGGTGCAGAATGGTAGCGGCCTGACGCTTCAGATGGGCACGCTGGCGGTGGACTTCTCGGCGGTGAAGCAGGTGCTGAATTAGCCAGCCTCTGCCCGAGCTCACCCCACCCTGGACACCGCACGGCAAACCGGGGAGACTTTGCGTTACGGCTGCAACCAGCGGCCGCACAAAAGCAATGGGAAGACGTTCATGGACTTCTTCGAAACCTGGTTTGGCCTGTCTCCCGATGGCGGCGACGGCTCGACGGAAATGCTGTGGCTCGGCGCCATCATCGTCGCCGTGGTGGCGATCGCCTTCCGCCGCCGGATCATGGCCGCGCTGACCGCCAAATCATCCAAGCGCCCCTGACTGCCCTCGCCGCTCGGCTTCCTCCGCCGCCCCGCGCCCGGGCGGCGTTCGTCATACTCGGATAACGGAATACCAGCCATGGCAGCAGCACCGCTCATCGCCCCCGCCGACCTCGAGGGCCTGAAATGGCGCTGCATCGGGCCGACCCGCGGCGGCCGCGTGGTGGCGGTGGCCGGCGACGCGCAGAACCCGATGGTGGGGTATTTCGGCGCCTGCGCCGGCGGCGTGTGGAAGACCATCGACGGCGGCCAGTATTGGCGCAATGTCAGCGACGGCTTCTTCAAGACCTCGTCGGTGGGCGCGCTGGCGGTGGCGCGGTCGGACTCCAACGTGATCTACGCCGGCATGGGCGAGACCACCATCCGGCTCGACGTGTCGTATGGCGACGGGGTGTATAAATCCACCGATGCCGGGCGCAGTTGGGCGCATATGGGCCTCGCCGAAACCAAGCATATCGGCCGGGTGCTGATCCATCCCGACAACCCCGACCTGGTGTATATCGCCGCCCTCGGCGACATCTTCGGCCCCAACGACCAGCGCGGCGTCTACCGCAGCGAGGATGGCGGCGCGAGCTGGCAGCGCGTGCTGTTCAAGAGCGATCGTGCCGGTGCGGTGGACATCGCGATGGATGCGGAAAATCCGCGCATCCTGTTCGCCAGCATCTGGCAGACCCGCCGCAGCTTCTGGAACATCTCCTCCGGCGGCCCGGATTGCGGGCTGTATCGCTCGATGGACGGCGGCGATACTTGGGAAGAAATCACCACCGCTCCCGGCCTGCCGGACGGGCTGCTCGGCAAGATCGGTGTCGCCGTATCGCCGGTGCGCGCCGGGCGGGTGTGGGCGCTGGTGGAGGCACAGCAGGAGAAATCCGGGCTCTATCGTTCGGACGACTACGGCGCCAGTTGGCTGCTCACCAGCAACAACCGCGACCTGATGCACCGGCCCTGGTACTACACCCATGTCTACGCCGACACCGGGCACGAAGGCACCGTCTACGTGACCAATCTCGGCATGTGGAAATCCACCGATGGCGGCGTGAGCTTCACCGAGATCAACACCGGCCACGGCGACAACCACGACGTCTGGATCGACCCGCATGACCCCTTGCACATGATCGAGGGCAATGATGGCGGCTGCGGCGTCAGTTATAACGGCGGCATCACCTGGTCGTCGATCTATAATCAGATGACCGCGCAGTTGTACCGCATCGATATCGACAACGAATTCCCCTACCGCGTCTACGGCACCCAGCAGGACAACACCTCGGTGGCGGTGCCCTCGGCTTCGCATTGGGGCGCTATCCCGCTGCTCGACTGCCACTATCCCGGCACCGGCGAAAGCGGCTTCATCGTGGTCGATCCGCGTGATTCCAACATCGTCTATTGCGGCGCGGTCGGCTCCAGCCCCGGCGGCGCCGGCGCGTTGCAGCGCTACGACCATCGCACCCGGCAGATCCAGTTGATCAATGTCTGGCCGGAGCAGAACACCGGCGTCGCCCCGCGCGACCTGAAATACCGCTTCGCCTGGACCTACCCGATCGCCTTCTCGCCACACGATCCCGGTACGCTGTATGTCGGCGGCAACCATGTGTTCCGCACCCGCGACGAGGGCATGAACTGGGAGCCGATCTCGCCCGATCTCAGCCTCAACGACAAATCCCGCCAGGACCATTCCGGCGGCCAGGTCACCCGCGAGAGCGCCGGCGCCGAGGTGCATGCCACCTGCGCCTCGGTGGTGGAGAACCCGCACCGCCAGGGCGAGATCTGGGCCTCCACCGATGACGGACTGGTGCATGTCACCCGCGACAATGGCGCCAACTGGACCAACGTCACCCCGCCCGGCATGCCGGAACTGGCCTATGTCGGCTGCGTGGAAATCTCGCCGCATGACGCCGACACCGTCTACCTCACCGCCACCCGCTACAAACTTTCCGACTACCGGCCGTACCTGTTCCGCTCCACCGATGGCGGCAAGACCTGGGCCTCGGTGAACGGCGACCTGCCGCAGGATGAGATCACCCGCGTGCTGCGGGTCGACCCGGTGGCGAAAAACCTGCTGTTTGTCGGCACCGAGACCGGCCTGTACCACAGCACCGATGCCGGCGCCCACTGGCTGCGCATGGGCGGCGGGCTGCCGGTGACCCCGGTCTACGACATCAAGCTCAAGGGCGCCGACCTGGTGGTTGGCACCCACGGCCGTTCGTTCTGGATCCTCGACGACATCTCGCCGCTGCGCGAGATCGCCGCCGGCAAATCCGGCACCCGCCTGGTGGCGCCGCGGCAGACCATCCGCATGCGGCTGCACCACGCCGCCCTTGGCAACGTCAAAGGCCCGGTCTCGTTCGGCCTCACCTTCGGCGTCGGCGGCGGCATCGCGGTGATCGACATGCCAGACGGCAGCAAGCGGCGCGAACATCTCGATGTCGGCGAAAACCCCCCGAACGGCGCCATATTGTATTACTGGCTCGACACCACAGCCCCGGTCTCGCTGACCATCCGCGACGCCGCTGGCGCCGAGGTAGTGCGCTTTGCCGCCGACGACCCGGCACCGGCCCGCCGTCCGCCCGGCAAGCAGGGCCTCAATCGGTTCATCTGGGACCTCAAGCGCCCCGGCCCGACCAACCTCGACCCCGCCCTGGCGCCGGTGAAGCAGAAGCCGCTGTCCAAGGAGCCGGACCCGCCGGCCGGCGCGCTGGTGGTGCCCGGCCGCTATACGGTGGAGCTGAACGCCGGCGACAGCACGTCCTCGGCGCCGCTCGACGTGGTGAAGGACCCGCGCGTCACCACCACACCGGAAGCCTTCGCCGCCCAGGCCGCGCTGCTCGCCGAGTTGGCCAGCACCATCGGCGAACTCAACGAAACGGTGAACCGCATCCGCCGGATGAAGCGCCAGGTGGCGGCACTGCGCGACCGGGCGCCGGAGATGGCGGCGCGCTGCACCACGGTGGAGGCGTCGCTGGCGCAGATCGAAACCACGCTGGTCGACACCAAACGCCAATCCGCCCGCGACACGCTGCGCAACCCGGCCGGGCTGGCCGACACGCTGTCGAGCCTCACCCAGCTGGTCTCGATCGGCGACAGCGCGCCAACCAGCCAGGCACGCGGCGTCACCGCCGACATCACCGGCAAGGTGAAGGCGCAGTTCGCGGCACTGGACGCGCTGATCGCCGGCGAGATCGCCGGGCTGAACCAGTCCGCCGGCGGCGTCGCGGCAGTCACCGGCTGAACGCCAGGCAAGCAAGCAAGGCGGGGCGCTGCCCCGAACCCCGCCAGGGGCCGAGCCCCTGGACCTCGAAACTTCGCATTCTCTGTGGGCAGAGGGGGCCAAGGTACGGGTTCCAACGGCACCTAGTGGATTTTGTCATTGACAATGGGGGGTTACGCTGAATCGATGGAGGCTTCACTGTTTGGGGGTCGATTTGGTGTCTGGGAAGCAGAGTGCGGTCAAGAGATACATCGTCAGGCTGAGTGGTGAGGAACGCGAACACCTGCAAACGACGATCCGGAGCGGCAAGCATTCGGCGCGCAAGCTGCTGCG
>DATJEA010000310.1:0-2443 GCA_035497095.1 Acetobacteraceae bacterium
GTGCGGGTGGAAACCCTGCTCAAGGGCTTCATGCTGTTCAAACTCACCGCCGGCCGCGCGCCATCTGACCCGAAATGGGGTATCACCCCCTGGTGGTCGCCGGTGAAGCCGTTCAAGGAGGATTACGAGGGCGCGCTCGGCCGCTACCAGCAGGCCAAGCTGAACGGCATCGACATGAGCGCCATGGTCCGCTTCATGTCCGCCGTCTGCGTCGACTGGAACGATCTGGACAACTACGTCCAGGTGGCGCTCACCGATGACTGCCGCGCCTTCTGGGGCACCTTCGCGCCGCAGAAAAAATTCAGCAAATCCGGCACATCGAAAGAAGACAAATTCCGCGAGCGGGTGAAGGACTGGCAAGTCAACCGCGGCGCCGAACTGCCGCCCGACCTCGGCGTGCTGGAAGCCTGGCAGTTCTACATCCCGAACCTCAAGGAGGCCGACATCAAGCGCGCCAGCGTGATCTCGGCGCATGACATGGTCGCCCTCGGCATGGCGCTCGGCTTCGTCTGACCGGACGCTGCCACAGCCGATGCACCGAGGCGTGCTGAACGTGGGTATCGCCCCGGTGCACCAGCCTTGCGGCCGCTACTTGCCAGCCGGCCGGCCGATCTCCACCCGCCACACCTCCGGGCCCTGCTCCAGGTAGTTCCACGAGAACGCGCCATGATGCTCGGCGTCGAACTGGTAGTACAGTGGCTTCGGATCATGGTCGTTGACGAGCTGGAACTTGGTCCCGGCCGGCAACTTCTCGTAGGTGGCGAAGATCTGCCGATGCCGCTCCGCCGGAATCAGCTTACGCACGTCCAGAACCTGTGACTCAGCCATGTCTGCTCTCTCCTTGGTTGCCAAGATCCAGCCTGACGCCGTTGCTCAGGCTGTGTAGCGCCGCGGTCAGCCGTTCGGCTTCGCGGGCATCGTGATGGCGCAGCAGCGACCAGCCGCGCGCCGCAATCCGGCAGGCTTCTTCCGCCGCCCCGGCCCGGGCCAGCGCCAGCAGCGCCTGCACCAGCAGCCGGTTCAGCCCGGCGATCGGCGCCTGCCCGGTGCTCATTCGTCGTCGTCGCGGATGCGGAAATGCGCCTTCGCCTCGGGCGACATCTTCGCCGTCGACCAGGCCGGCTCCCACACCACATTGACGAACACGCCGGTCACACCTGGCACCTCGCCCAGCCGGTGCTCCACGCCGCCGACGATATAGTCCTGCGCCGGGCAGCCAGGCGTGGTCATCGTCATCGTCACGTCGACCAGCCCGCCCTCGTCATTGGCCAGCCCGTAGACCAGCCCGAGATCGACGATGTTGTAGCCCAGTTCAGGGTCGATCACGTCGTACAGCGCGTCGCGCAGCACAGCCTCGTCCAGCGCCGGTGCGGTTTCGGTCATCGCCTCAGGCCCCCCGCCGGATCAGCAGCCGCACGCCCTCGCTCTGCACGCTGACCTGAATCTCGGCGCCGCGCGCCTCCAACTCGGGATAGAGCAGCAGCGGCTCGCGGTCGTTCCACGCCTCGATCACCTCGCCGGCCGACAACTCCTCCAAGGTCGAGAGGATCCGCACCATCGGCTCCGGCGGCTGCATGCCGCGATTGTCGAGCGACTGCTTCGGCTCCGGCCAGCCGGCGCCATCGCCTGCATGGCTGCCGGCTGCCGGCCGCTTGGCGTGCTGCGCCTTGGCGGCGGCGGCATCCGGGCTGAACAGCACCTCCCAATCCGCCTCGCCGCGCTTGGTAGCGGCATGGCTGAGCCCCTGCCGCCCGAGCACCGAGTAGAGCGGGATCGGCTCGAAAGTGGCGAGCAGCCGCAGCGACTGCCCCGGTTGCAGCGCCTTCACCGCCTGCATGATCTGCGGGAACGGCTCGCCGCCGGCGGCCAATATCGGGCGCACATCCAGCAGCACGGTGGTATCCTCGGTCATCTGCCTGTTTCCTTTCCGGCAACGTTAAGCGGCGGGCGACGGGGCGGCATCGCCGGCGCGGCATGCGGCCGGCTGGCGTAGACCCCGCGCCAGGCGCGAAAATATTCCAGCGCCAGCAGCAGCACCGCGATCAGTCCGAGCGCCAGGCCGACGCGGATCAGTGTGGCGCTGTCGAACAGCGCGGCGAGGGTGGCCAGCGCGACGGCAACGAAATACAGCCCGAACAGCCAGCGGCCGCGAGTCTCGTCCACCAAGTCCTGCACCCGCGGCACCGCGCCGCGCCCCAGCTTGGAGCCGAAGCTGGACAGCCAGGACAGGAACGCCACCACCTTGTAGAGCTGCGTCAGCCCCAGCCCGGTCAGCCAGCCGAGCAGCACCAGCAGCACCAGCACCGGCGCCAGTTCCGCCAGCCGGTCGGTGGCCATCGCGCCAGCCGCTCACCCAGCACATTCACCGCCGACGCCATCACATTGTTGAGTTCGATGCCGGTGCTGGCGGCCATGCGCGCGATGGCGATGGAGGGCGCGTGCG
>DATJEA010000311.1:0-9215 GCA_035497095.1 Acetobacteraceae bacterium
GGGGTGCGGCTGATGGTCGGCTTCAACCGCCGGTTCGACCCGCATTTCGCCGCGCTGCAGCATCGCCTGGCAGCCGGTGCGATCGGCCGGCCGGAACTGCTGGTGATCACCAGCCGCGACCCGCAGCCGCCGCCGCCCTCCTATGTTGCCGCGTCAGGCGGATTGTTCCGCGACATGATGATCCACGACCTCGACATGGCGCGCTTCCTGCTCGATGAGGAGCCGGTCGAGTTGTTCGCCGCCGGCTCCTGCCTGATCGATCCCGGCATCGGCGCGGCCGGCGACGTGGACACCGCGACGGTGACACTCAAGACCGCTTCGGGACTGTTATGTGTCATAACTAACTCCCGCCGCGCCACCTATGGCTACGACCAGCGGATCGAGATTCACGGCGAAAAAGGCCTGCTGCAAGCCGGCAATGTGACCCCAAGCACGCTGGTTTTTGCCGATTCCAGCGGGTTTTTGACCGATCCGGCGCTGCCTTTTTTCCTCGAACGCTACGCCGCGGCCTATCGCGCCGAGCTCGATTCGTTCATTTCCGGCGCCACCAGCCCCAGCGGCGAGGACGGCCTCGCCGCCCTGCTGCTGGCCGGTGCGGCGACCGAATCGGCCCGCAGCGGCCGCGCGATCCGGCTCGCCGGCTGAGAGTTGCCGTCCGGCGGCGTGGCGAGGATACTCGCTGCCAACAGGGGAGACACCGCGATGGGCATGTTCGATCTCAACGGCAAGGTGGCGATCGTCACCGGCGGCAATGGTGGCATCGGGCTCGGCATGGCCACCGGGCTGGCCGAGGCCGGGGCGACGGTGGTGCTGGCTGGGCGCAACGCCGGCAAGGGCGAGAAGGCGGCGAAAGCGCTGGGCGGGAAGGCGGTGTTCATCGCCGCCGATATCTCGAAGAAGGCCGATTGCGAGAGGCTGGTGGCCGAGGCGGTGGCGAAGTTCGGCCGGCTCGACATCGTGGTCAACAATGCCGGCACCACGATCCGCAAGTCGCCGCAGGACTACACCGAGGCCGAGTGGCACCAGGTGATGAACACCAACATGACCAGCGCGTTCCTGATGTGCCAGGCGGCCCATCCGCATATGGTGAAGGCGGGCGGCGGCAAGATCGTCAATATCGGCTCGGTGATGTCGCTGATGGGCGCACCGCATGCCGCCCCCTACGCCGCCAGCAAGGGCGCCATCGTGCAGTATACCCGCGCCATCGCCACCGCCTGGGCGAAGGACAATATCCAGGCCAACTCCATCCTGCCGGGCTGGATCGACACCGAGATGACCGAGGGCGCTCGCGCGCAGGTGCCGGGGCTGAACGAGCAGGTGCTGGCGCGCACCCCGGTCGGGCGCTGGGGCAAGCCGGCGGATCTGGCCGGGATGGCGGTGTTCCTGTGCTCGGCGGCGTCCGATTTCGTCACCGGCACCGCGATACCGTGCGACGGCGGCTACACCATCCGGGGATAGGATTCGAAGCCAGGGCTTTGTGAACAAAAGGGGTAACTGCGCAGCTACCGCGCGCGCAAGTTCACGCCAGCCGTCGTCGCCCTACCAGGCGGATCGGATCGCTCATCAATGTCTCGGGCCAGTTCCACCCTTGCTTGGTCATCGCCGAGCCGGTGCGGCGCCGGTCCGCGCTTGCCGGTCTTGCCGGGTGCCGGTTGCGCCTGCCCAGCCGGTCGCTGGACAGAGGCTTGCCGCTGTTGCTGCGGTTCAGACCAAGCCGGCGCCCCGGTTCCCCGACACGGCTGGGCAGCGCGGCAACCAGTTCCTGCCGCGCTCCCATTTTGTGCGCGCTGTGCTGCGATGATCTTCCTCGCCGCCGCAAGCTAGCCGAGGCTGGTGGCCATTCTGGCGCCGACTGCCAGCAGCATGAATGCCAGGATCGGGCGCAGCAGCCATTCCGGCACCCTGGCGGCGGATATGCTGCCGAGCAGCACGCCGGGCACCGAACCGCACAGCAGCAACGCCAGCAGCCCGAAATCCACCGAACCCACCGCCCAATGGCCGAGCCCGGCGATCAGCGTCAGCGGCACCGCGTGCGCGATGTCCGACCCGACCAGGCTGGCCAGCCGCCGCTGCGGGTACAGCAGGATCAGCATCGTCATGCCGATCGCCCCGGCACCGACCGAGGACAGCGACACCAGCGCCCCCAATACCGCGCCGGCCAGCACGGTGAGCGCGGTGGCGCGGGATGCGGCAAGACCATCGCTCCAGCCGCCGGTCATCGCGCGGATGCGGTTGCGCGCCAGCAGCGCCAGGCCGGTCAGCATCAGGGTGACGCCGAGCGCGATGGTGAACAGCCGCGCGCCGCCGGAATCCAGCAAGGCGAAATGCGACAGCAGCACCATCGTCAGCAGCGTCGCCGGCACGCTGCCCGCCGCCAGCCGCGCGGTGATGCGCCAATCCACCGTGCCATAGCGCCCATGCACCAGCGCGCCGACCGACTTGGTGGCCGCCGCAAACAGCAGGTCGGTGCCCACCGCGGTTGCCGGATGCACGCCGAACAGCAACACCAGGATCGGCGTCATCAACGCGCCGCCGCCCACCCCGGTCTGGCCGACCAGCAACCCGACCGCGAAGCCGGACAGCAGATAGAGCGGATGGATGATGGCGAGCAGCGAGTCCATGCCGGGCGCCCCGCGCTGTGGCGAGATGCAGATATGGGGCGCCGGCCGGGGCTGTCAGCCGGACAGGCCGAGATCCGCCAGCATCTGCGCCACGTCGCGTTCGAGTGACGCGGCACGGGCTTGAATTTCCGCCAACAGGCCGGGCAGGGTGGCAGGCGTGGCGGCGGCCATCGCGGCGCGGCAGGCGCGATCGAGATCAGTGGCGCCGATCGCACCGGCGGCGCCGGCAAGGCCATGCGCCGCGCGCTTGAACCCCTGGGCGTCGCCGGCCGCCTGGGTCTGCTCCAGCACCGCCAGCAGGCGGGCAAGATCGGCCCGAAACGCCCTCGCCACGGCGCGCATGCCGGCTGGGCCGATGTCCTCAAGCAGTTGCAGCGCGAAAGCCCGGTCGATCATCGGCGTCCTTGCACACTCGCTGCGGGGGCTAGGTGACGCTGCTGCATGCCGCAAGCCGACGAGGAACGCAATCGATGGCCGCACTCGCTACGCCGGTGCAGGAGGCTGGTTGGCAATGCGCTTACTCTTCGGTACTGTGCCGGGCATGGCTGCGGCGCCATCTCACGCCGCAGCCCCAGACTGCCCCCGACCAGGCCGGCATTGGTCGGGCGCTCATAAGCTGCCGGCCAATTGATGCTCACCAAGAGCCATCGGGAAAACGACGGGAGGATGCCTATATGCTCAAGACCCTGACCAGGCTATGGCTGGCCGCCGCCCTGCTCTGCGCCACCGGCGCCGCGCGGGCCGAAACCATCACCGTCACCCATTGGGGCGCCGCGTTCTATGGCGCGCCCTATGCCGTGGCGATGGCCAAGGGCTTCTTCAAAAAGGATGGCGTCGACATTACCGGCATCCTCACCTCACAGGGTGGCGGCACCTCGGTGCGCAACACCCTGGCCGGCGACCTGCCGTACGGCGAGGTGGCGCTCTCCGCCGCGGTGGAGGCGATCAACAACGGCGTGCCGTTGCGCATCATCGGCAGCGGCGTGCAGAGCGTCGCGGACATTCTGTGGATGGCCAAGACGGGCTCGCCGCTGCACAGCATCAAGGACCTGGTCGGCAAGAAGGTCGGCTTCACCGCCCCCGGCTCGGTCACCAACATGCTGATCCTGATGGCGTTCAAGGCGCAGGGCATCGATCCGAAATCGGTGACGCTGGTGCCGGCCGGCGGCATCGGCGCCAATGTGTCGGCCGTGGTCAACGGCGCGCTCGATGCCGGGATGAGCGGCGAGCCGGTGTGGAGCGAGAACGAGAGCAAGCTGCAGCCGGTGTTCTGGACCAAGGACGTGATATCGCCGCAGATGATGCAGACCGTCGCCGTCACCACCGAGGACTTCGCCAAGACCGGCGGCGCCAAGCTGCGCGCCATCCTGAAGGGCCGGGCCGAGGGCGTCGCCTACATCATGGCCCATCCCGACGAAGCCGCCGAGATCACCGCCAAGGCGTATCACGGCGACCCGGCGCTGTACAAGAAGGTGTTCGCCCGCTTCGTCGCGATCAAATACTGGTCCGCGGGCAAGATCGACGACGCCGCGATGAACCACATGGTCGAGGGGTTGCAGATCGTCGGCAAGCAGAAGGGCCCGGTGGACTGGAGCAAACTGGTGGACACCGAATTCCTGCCCGCCGACCTGCAAAAGTGACCGACGGGAGCCGGCCGCACGCGACGCTGCGCGCGGTCACCCGCACCTACCCCGGCGCGCGCCCGGTGCACGCGCTGGGGCCGGTCGATCTGGAAATCGCGCCGGGCGAGTTCTTCTCGGTGGTCGGCCCGTCCGGCTGCGGCAAATCGACGCTGCTGGACGTGCTGGCCGGCCTCAGCCCCGCCACCAGCGGCGAGGTCGCCTTCGAGGGCAGGCCGGTCGCCGGCCAGGTGCCGGAGGGCATCGGCGTGGTGTTCCAGGAGGATGCCAGCTTCCCGTGGCTCACGGTGCACGACAACGTCGCCTTCGGCCTGCGCCGCGCCGGCGTCGAGGCGGCGGAGGTGGCGCGGCGCGTCGAATACGCCATCGGCTTCATGGGGCTCGCGGATTTCGCCCACGCCTATCCGGCGCAACTCTCCGGCGGCATGCGCCAGCGCGTCTGCATCGCCCGCACTTTGGTGCTGCAACCGCGGCTGATCCTGCTCGACGAGCCGTTTGGCGCGCTCGACCAGCAGACCAGGCTGCTGATGGGCGACGAATTGCTGCGGCTGTGGCGGGAGACCGGCGCCACCGTGCTGCTGATCACCCACGCACTGGACGAAGCGGCGATGCTGTCCGACCGGGTGGGCGTGATGTCCGCCCGCCCCGGCATGTTCATCGATCTGGTGACCACCGGCTGGGCGCGCGACCGCGACAGCCGGATCGTCGCCGAGACCAGCTTCGGCGCCGTCACCGCCCGGCTGTGGCACTCGCTGCGGGCCGAGTCGATGAAGGCGATTGGGCGGGAGGCATGACAAGGCCGGGGCTCCGCCCCGCACCCCGCCAAGGGCATAGCCCTTGGAACCCCCGACTCTTATTGCCTATGGGCAGAGGGGGCCGAGGTACGGGTTGCAACATCACCTTGGCCCCCTCTGCCCATAGGCAATACGAAGTTTTGAGGCCCAGGGGCTCGGCCCCTGGCGGGGTCTGGGGCGGAGCCCCGGCCTTCCTATGATCGCCATGCCATCCCGCGCCACCCGCGTCATCTGGACCCGCATCGCCTTCGTGGTCGGCTCGGTGCTGCTGCTGGAGGTGCTGTGCCGGCTGCACGTCATCAAGCCGCTCACCATGGTGCCGCCCAGCGTCATGCTGACGGAGATGGTGCGGCTGACGCTGGCCGGCGAGATCAGCGGCGACATTGCCCAGACCACCACCGAGGTCGGCGCCGCGTTCGGCTTCTCGGCGGTGACGGGCTTCATGCTGGGGGCCTTGGTGCATGCGCTGCCGCGGGTGCGCCGGGCGATCGACCCGCTGCTGGCCAGTTGGTATGCGGTGCCGTTTTTCGTGTTCTATCCGCTGCTGGTGGCGCTGTTCGGGCTCAATTCGCTGCCGCTGATCGCCATCGGCGTGGTGTTCGCGGTGCCGGCGATGATGCTCAGCACCATCGCCGGGCTGGACCGGGTGCCGCGCGTGCTGCGCAAGGTGGCGCGGGTGCATCGGCTGTCGGCGGTGCAGGAGGTGTGGCTGATCACGCTGCCCTCGGCGGCGCCGCATCTGTTCACCGGGCTGAAGCTGTCCTTCGCCTACGCCTTCATCGGCGTCATCGCCGGCGAGTTCATCCTGTCCAGCGGCGGCCTCGGCTACGGCATCGCCTATGCCTATGAGAGCTTCGAGAACAAGCGGATGTATGCGCTGATGCTGCTGGTCCTGCTGGTGGCGGTGGCGGTCAACGGCGTGCTGCAATTCTGCGAGGGGCGGCTGGCACGCAGGCGGGCGCGGCTGTGATGCGGGTGTCCTGGAAGCGCCAGAGCGACAACCTGGTGATCCTGCTGCTGGCGCTGGCGCTGTGGCAGGGCCTCTACGCCTATGCCGGCGACGTGGCGATCACCCCGCCCTGGCAGACGCTGCGCTACACCGCCCACCTGCTCGGCGACCGCTCGTTCTGGCCCAACGTGCAGGCCACCATGCTCGCCTTTCTCTATGCGCTGGTGATCTCGGCGATCGGCGGCGTCGGGCTGGGGCTGCTGCTCGGCCTGCGCCGCTTCGCCGGCGACGTTGCCGAACCGGTGATCGCCTCGCTCTACACCATCCCGAAGGTCACGCTGTATCCGGTGATGCTGCTGCTGTTCGGCCTCGGGCTGTCGGCCAAGGTGGCGTTCGGGGTGATCCACGGCATGATCCCGGTGATCCTGTTCACCCTGGCGGCGGTGAAGAACATCCCGCCGGTGCTGCTGCGCACCGCCCGCGCGCTGCATCTCACCCCGATGCAGACGGCAACCACGGTGCTGGCCCCGGCGGTGATCCCGGAGATCGTCACCGGCATGCGGGTCGGCTTCGCGCTGACCCTGCTCGGGGTGCTGATCGGCGAGATGTTCGCCTCGCAGCGCGGCCTCGGCTTCCTGATCATCAACGGCATCAACCAGCACAACGTGCCGATGACCACCTCGGTGACGCTGCTGGTGGTGGTGTTCGCGGTGGCCGCCAACGGCCTGATGCTGGCGCTCACCCGCCGGGTGCATCGCGCCGGCCAGACGATGCACTGAGCCGCCGTCACGCCACGCGGAACCGCTCCAGCGCCGCGCGGTCGATCTCGATGCCCAACCCCGGCCCCTGCGGCACCTCCACCCAGCCGTCGCGCTGCACGATCGGCGCCTGCAGCACCGCCATCCGCACCGGATGCTCGGAGCAGTCGAATTCCAGCAGCGGTTCCTGCGGCAGCAGCCCCGGCGCGTTGTGCGGCAAGGTCGCGAGCAGTTGCAGCGAGGCGGCCAAGCCCACCCCGGTGCCCCACACATGCGGGTTCACCCGCACGCCGAACGCGCTGGCCATGTCGGCGATCTTCTTGCATTCCGAGATGCCGCCGGCGGCGCATACGTCGGGTTGCAGGATGTCCATCACCCGCTCGGCGACCAGTGGCCGGAAGCCCCAGCGGGTGAATTCCGCCTCGCCGCCGGCGATCGGGATGTCGAGCGCGGCAGCCACCTGGCGATAGCCCGCGAGGTCCTCCGGCGGCACCGGCTCCTCGAACCAGGTGATATCGAGTTCCTGGATCCGCCGCCCCAGCCGGATCGCCGCGACCGCGTCATAGGCGTGGTTGGCGTCCACCATGATCATCACCTGATCGCCCAGCGCGCGGCGCACCGCATGGCATAGCCGCACGTCATCATCGAGGCCGAAGCCGAGCTTCAGCTTGACGCCGCTGAACCCCTCGGCGATGCGCTGATGCGCCTCGGCCAGCAGGTAGTCCATCGGGTCGCCGGTGCGCTTGCGATAGAAGCCGGTGGCATAGGCCTGCACCCGGTGGCGCAGCGGGCCGCCGATCAGCCGATGCACCGGCAGGCCGAGATGGTGGCCCTTCAAATCCCACAGCGCGATATCCACGGCACTCAGCGCCTCGATCGGCAAGCCCTTCTGGCCGTGATCGCGCAGCATGTTGTACAGCGCCTGCCACAGCGCCTCGGTCGCCAGCGCGTCGGCACCGAGCAGCAGCGGCCGGTAATGCTGCACGATGGCGGCGGTGAGCCGCGGCGGGCCGAACGCCTCGCCCCAGCCGCTATGGCCGTCCTCGCCAATGATCTCCACCAGCAGCGCGCCGCGCCGCTCATACCACGCCTGGGAATAGGCGAACGGCTCGGCGAGCGCCGCCTCCAGCACGTAGGTTCGAACCTCGACGATCTTCATGCCGCCGCTCCCTGCCGCGCCCTCACCACAGCGTATAGCCGCCATCGATCACCAGCGCCGCCCCGGTCATGTAGCGTGACGCGTCGCTGGCCAGATACACCGCGAGCGGCCCCAGGTCCTCCGGCTGGCCGAATTCGCCGATCGGAATCTGGGTCTTGCTGGCGGCGATCATCGCCGGGTTCTCGCGCGCCCAGCGCTGGTTCGGCTCGGTCATGAACATGCCGGGCAGGATGGCGTTCACGGTGATGCGGTGCGGCGCCCAATCGGCGGCCACCGCGCGGGTGAACTGGATCACCGCGGCCTTCGCCGTCTCGTAATGCCGCCCGCCGATGCCGCGATTGGCGATCAACCCGCTGATCGAGGCGGTGTTGATCACCCGCCCGCCGGCGCCGCGGCCGAGCATCTGGCCACCGATCAGCCTGGTGCAGAGAAACGTGCTGGTCAGGTTGAGGTCCAGCATCTCGCGCCATACCTCCAGCGTCTCGTCCTCGATCGGCACGTTCACCCGCCGCCCGCCGATATTGTTGACCAGGATGTCGATCGGCCCCAGCGCCAAGCCCTGCTCGCAGGCGCGGGTGCAGCCCTCCGGGGTGCCGGCATCGCCCTCGATGGTCCAGCACTGCCGGCCGAGGGCGCGGATATCGGCCGCGGTGCGCGCCAGGCTGTCGCCGTCGCGGCCGACCAGCACCGCGTCGGCGCCGGCCCCGGCCATCGCCAGCGCCATCTCCCGCCCCAGGCCGCGGCTGCCGCCGGTGATGAAAAAGCGTTTGCGGTCGAGCCGGAAGCGGTCGAGGACGGACATGGTGGCGTCTTTCGGGCTGTGTGATGCAGCGAGCGGCGGCTCACTGCGCGTCGAACCACTCTTTCCAGTGCGGCACGGCGACCGCGAAGGTGCCGCGATGCGTCGTCGGGCCGGTGGAAATCGCCTCGACCTGCGGGTTGCCGCTGCCGATGGCCTGCTGATAGGTCATCGCCAGCCGCCCGACGCCTTGGGTGATCGCCTCGTCGGTCTCGCCGTAATAGTTGCGCACCGGCGATTTGATCAGCCAGCGATAGGCGTTGGTCTGCATCACCAGCTTGCCATAGGCGGAATGGACGAAGAACTGCGCGTCGAAATACTCCGGCTTGAGCAGCTTGTGCAGGTCGGTCGGCACCTCGGCCGGATCGAACGGCTGCCGGTCATAGGCCTTCTTGGCAATATCGTAATATTCGTCGGCAATCAGCGAATGGGCCAGGCCGGGGATCGCGTAGTAGTTCTCGAACGCGAAGGCCGACAGGATGAACAGGCTGTTCA
>DATJEA010000312.1:0-9449 GCA_035497095.1 Acetobacteraceae bacterium
GCTGCACGGCAACCGGCTCCGCAACGACCGGCTCAGCGACGGCGGGCTCAGCGACGGCGGGCTCGGCAACGGCCGGTGCTTCGGCCGCGACCGGCTCGGCCGCCTGTTCCGCAGCGGCGGCTTCGGCCGCGGCGGCCTCGGCGCGGGCTGCCTTGGCGGCGCGGGCCGCCAGCGTGCGAGCCGATGGCGCACGGGGCGTCTTGGCCCGCACCGGCGCCGGGGCATCGGCCTCGCTGACCAACTCCTGGGCCGCCACGTCGCGTGTCGGCACCTCGGCCGGCGCATCGGGCGTCGGCACTTCGGCTGGCACCTCGGGCGTCGGCACCTCGGGTGTCACCTCAGGGGTCGGCTGCTCGGGCCTGATCTCGGGGGTTGGCACCTCGGGCGTCACTTCCGGGGCTGGCACCTCGGGTGCCACCTCTGGCGCCCGCTTCGGTGCCGGCGTGGCGGCTTCCTCGGCACGATCCATCAGGTCGAAGATGTCCAGCGCGGCGCCGGTGCCGAACGGATTGGCCGGGGTCGGGCCAGTATAGGCCGGCGCCGGCCGGATCTGGATCTGTCGCGGGGCGGCCGGGCGGGGTGCTGCTGGCGCATCAGCTTCGCTTTCGGCCGCGCTCTCTGGCGCGAGTTCGCCCTGGGCCCCGTTGTCGTCGCCGTTATCGCGACGCCGGCGGCGGCCACCGCGACGGCCGCGCTTTCGGCCGCGCGGATTGCCGTTCTCGTCCAGTTCCTCGGCCGCCGGTGCGCCGGCCTCGGGCGAGGCGCCGGTCTCGGCGTCCGCCGCCGTTGTATCACCTGCCTCCACCTCGGCCGGCGCATCGGCTGCCGCCAGGCTGTCGTCGCCCTGCTCGTCGGTGTCGTCGTCCTGATCGGTCTCGCTGCCGCCATTGGCGTTGCCGTTGGCGCTGCCATCCTCGCGACGCCCGTTGCGGCGGCGGCGGCGGCGGCGGCGCGGCTCATCGCCGTTCGCGGTGGCAGCGGCCGGCGCGGCGGCAGCGGCGCGGGCCGGGCGCTCGGCGGCGGCCTCCATCACCTCGGCCGCGTCGTCATCGTCGACCGCATCGGCCTCCTCGTCGGGCGCATCGAGCTGCGGTGCCACCGGCGCCACCGGCTGTGCCGCGATGCGCTCGAATTGCGGAATCGGCGGCTTCAGCCGGTCGATGCGGATATTCGGCGCCATCAACCCCTCATCGCCCTCGAAATGCACCTTCATCGCATAGCGGCTCTCGATCGCCGCCAGGGCCTCGCGCTTGTTGTTGAGGATGTACATCGCAACCGGGTTGGCGACATGCACCAGGATCAGGCTGGCGCGCTCCTTGGCGCCCTCCTCCTCGATATCGCGCAGCACATGGATCGCGCTGCTCTCCACGCTGCGCACCAGGCCGAGGCCCTGGCAATGCGTGCAGGTGACGAAGGTGGTCTCGGAGAGGCTGGGCCGCAGCCGCTGGCGGCTCATCTCCATCAAGCCGAAATGGCTGATATGACCGAGCTGGATGCGGGCGCGATCGACCTTCAGCGCCTCCTTCAGCCGGTTCTCCACCATCATGTTATGCTTCTTGGCATCCATGTCGATGAAATCGATCACGATCAGCCCGGCCAGGTCGCGCAGCCGCAACTGGCGCGCCACCTCGTCGGCGGCCTCCAGATTGGTGCGCAGCGCGGTCTCCTCGATGCCGCGCTCGCGGGTCGAGCGGCCGGAGTTGACGTCGATCGCCACCAGCGCCTCGGCCTGGTTGATCACCAGGTAGCCGCCGGATTTCAGCTGCACGTTCGGGCTCAGCATGGCGTCGAGCTGGACGTCCACCTGGTACTTGGCGAACAGCGGCATGCCGCCCTGCTCGCGCGGCTTCCACAACTGCACCTTCTTGGCGTGGCTCGGCATCAGCATGCGCATGAAGTCGTGCGCGGCGCGCCAGCCAGCCTCGCCATCCACGTACACCTCGTCGATATCGCGCGAATACACGTCGCGGATGGTGCGCTTGATCAGGCTGGCTTCCTCGTAGATCAGCGCCGGCGCCATCGAGGCCATGGTGTGCTCGCGGATATCGTCCCACAGCCGCATCAGATACTCGCAGTCGCGGCGGATTTCCGGCTTCGGCCGGTTGGCGCCGGCGGTGCGCACGATCAGCCCCATGCCCTGCGGGATTTCCAGCTCGGCGGTGATCTCCTTCAGCCGGCGACGATCGGCCGCCGAGGTAATCTTGCGCGAAATGCCACCGCCGCGCGGCGAATTCGGCATCAGCACGCAGAACCGGCCGGCCAGCGAGATATAGGTGGTCAGCGCCGCGCCCTTGTTGCCGCGCTCCTCCTTGACGACCTGGATCAGCAAGATCTGGCGGCGGCGGATCACCTCCTGGATGCGGTAGTTGCGCAGGAAGCGGGCGGTGCGGCGCTGGCGTTCGGCTTCGGCGCCGTTGCCGTCGTCGGCATCGCTGTCCCCGCCGATATCCTCGGGCGGTTGTGGGTCGGCGTCGGGCGAGCTGAGCCGGGAGCCGGTGGAGTGGCCGTTGTCGTCGGCGCCGTTGCTGGCGTCGGACTCGGCGGCGGCTTCGGTGTCGATCACCTCGCCGGTTTCGGCCAGCAATTCGCCGAAGCCGGTGTCGCCGAACCGCGCTTCGCCACGGGGCGGCTCGGCGTTGTTGTCGTCCTGGCCGTTATCGTCCTGGTCATCCTCGCCCTGGTAGGCGTCGGCCTGGTCCGGGATGTCGCTGTACGCGGCGTCGCTGTGGCCGGCCTCGCCGTGCACCATCTCCGGCGCGTCCATCGCAGCGGCCGCGGCCGGGGAGGGCGCCAGGCCCATCTCGGCGTCGGCGGCTTCCTCTTCGGCGCGGGCCTCCTCGGCCTGCATGGCCAGCAGCCGCTGCCGGTCGGCGACCGGGATCTGGTAATAGTCAGGATGAATTTCGCCGAAGGCGAGGAAGCCGTGGCGGCCGCCGCCATATTCCACGAACGCCGCCTGCAGCGACGGCTCTACCCGCACCACCTTGGCGAGATAGATATTGCCCTTGAGTTGCTTCTTGGTGGAGGTCTCGACGTCGAAGTCTTCGAGTCGGTTACCGTCCAGCACCACCACGCGGGTTTCTTCCGCGTGGGTGGCGTCGATCAGCATGCGCTTGGTCATTCAGTCCTGAACTCCGATGCGCCGCCGGCCCGCGCGCCTTAGCGGCGCGGCGGTGGCGGGGGAAAAGGCTTGCATGGAGGGGCGGCCGGACCGACGACAGAGGCAACAGGGAGCAAGGCGTGGCCGATGATGGCCCAGCCCGAAGCTGGCTGAAAAGGGGGCCAGCGCGCCCGGCAACGTCCCGCAGGCCGCACCGATCGGGCGGATTTGCTGGTTGGTTGCGCAGCATGGCTGGCGTCATCAGGCCCTGTGATCTGTGTCGGGCGCACCGATGAAGGCGCCGCCCCGGTTGAACTCGTTGCCGGCCGCAATCGCGCGGTCCCCGCCGCCATGCCGCCTGGCCGCAAGGCTGCGGCGTCTGGCGAAGATGGCCCGCCGGCGCGCTCCTTGCGGGCGCAGCCGGCATCCGGCGCGGGCGGCGGTGCGGCCGCGCCACGAGCGGGCGCTGTCCTCGGCGCACCACCGAAGCGGTCCCGACCATGACGCAAACCCGGCCGCACCGCAAGGCGCGGATTTGTTGTGCAGCGCAAGGCGCCGGTTGCGGGGCGCGACAATCTTGCCACATTCGGAGGGTTAATTCATTTTCATCAATGGCAAGTATGCGATACTGAAAGCGATGTGTTAGCTCTGCTGCTCCATCGCTGGCCTGGGAGAGATAGCAATATGTTGACCCGACGCATTTTCCTGGGGGCGGGGGTCGCGGTGAGCTTCCTGCTTCCCGATCATCCGGCGCAGTCCGCGCAACGCCCCGTTCCGCATCGCGGCCCGACGCAACGCCACAGCAAGCCGCTGGTCATCCTCGACCCCGGCCATGGCGGCAAGGACCCCGGCGCGATCGGCGTGTCCGGCACTTACGAAAAAGTCATCGCGCTGGCCACCGCCGGCGAGTTGCAGCGCCTGCTGGCGCGCGCCGGGCAGTACCGCGTGGACCTCACCCGCACGCGCGACGTATTCATCCCGCTGGAGGAGCGGGTGCGGATCGCCCAGCGCAAGGGGGCGGCACTGTTCGTCTCCATGCATGCCGATGCGCTGACCGACCACAGCGTGCGCGGCGCCAGCGTCTACACCCTGGCCGGCACCGCGTCGGACGCGCAGACCGCCGCCCTGGCGCAGCGGGAGAATTCGGCCGACCGCTTCGGCGGCCCGGCCTATCGCAACGCGCCGCCGGAAGTGGCGCGCATCCTGGCCAGCCTGGTGCGCCGCGAGACCCGCGTCGGCTCGGCGCGCATGGCGCACAACGTAGTCGCCTCGCTGGGGGAGGAGGTGCCGCTGCTGACCAATCCGGCCCGCCATGCCGGCTTCGTGGTGCTGAAGGCGGCCGATATCCCCAGCGTGCTGGTGGAGATGGGCTTCATGTCCAACCGCGCCGACGAGGCCGCGCTGCGCAAGCGCTCGCACCGGGTGAAGGTGGCGATGGCGATGAAGCAGGCGGTGGACGCCTATTTCCAGCACGCCTGATTTTCGCCGCACCGGATCGCCATATGGGGCGCAGGGCTGCCGCGAAGGTGTTTCTGCGGTCTTGCTATCTGGTGTAATGGACCGCGCATGAGCGATACTCCGCCCCCCCCGCCTGGTCCTCCGACGTCTGGACCCCTGACCGCCCGCGAACGCCTGGCGCCGCTCGACCGCGCCCGCCGGCCGGCATCGGGCGGCAAGCCGCCGCGCGCGCCGAAAACGCCGCGGCCGAAGCGCCGCATGGGCTGGTTCCGCCGGCTGATCGGCGTGCTGTTCGGGCTGCTGCTGCTGGGCAGCGTGGTCGTGGGCGTCGGCGGCTATGTCGCCTACGTGAAATTCAGCGAGGGCCTGCCGGACTACGAGGGGCTGATCCACTACCAGCCGCGCACCATGAGCCGGGTCTATGCCGGCGACGGCAGGCTGCTCGCCGAACTGGCCACCGAGCGGCGCATCTTCGTGCCGGCCAGCGCCATTCCGACCATGGTGAAGCAGGCCTTCATCTCCGCCGAGGACCAGAATTTCTACACCCATGTCGGCGTCGATCCGCTGGCCATCATCCGCGCCGCGGTCACCGACCTGATGCATTACGGCCAGGGCCGCCGCCCGGTCGGCGCCTCGACCATCACCCAGCAGGTGGCCAAGAACATGCTGCTGGACAACACGGTGTCGATCCGCCGCAAGATCCGCGAGGCGCTGCTGGCGATGCGCATCGAGCAGAGCCTGACCAAGCCGCGCATCCTGGAACTCTATCTCAACGAGATCTATCTCGGCATGCAGTCGTACGGCGTCGCCTCCGCCGCGCAGGCCTATTTCAACAAGCCGCTCGACCAGTTGACCCTGCCGCAGGCGGCATTCCTCGCCGCGCTGCCGAAAGCGCCGAACAACTACAACCCGTTCACCCACCCCGAGGCGGCACGCGACCGGCGCAATTTCGTGCTCGACCGCATGGCCGAGGACGGCGCCATCACCCGCGCCCAGGCCGACGCCGCCAAGGCCACGCCGATCGACCCGGCGCCGTTCAGCCGGCCGGAGACGCTGCCCGGCGCCGATTACTTCACCGAGGAGGTGCGCCGCGAACTGATCGACAAGTTCGGCGCCGAACAGACCACCCAGGGCGGCCTGGTGGTGCACACTTCGCTCGACCCGACGCTGCAGGCCGCCGCCGACAAGGCGCTGCACCAGGGGCTGATGGCCTATGACCGCCGCATGGGCGGCTGGCGCGGCGCGATCAAGCAGCTCGCGCTCGGCGCCGACCTGCAGAAAGGCTGGGCCGCGGCGCTGGCCAAGCTCGATTCGCCGCCCGGCATGCTGCCCGGCTGGCAACTCGCCGTGGTGCTGGACGCCGGCGACCGCGAGGCCAAACTCGGCGTGCTGGAGCCCGGCGCCAGCCCCACCGATCCGGCCAAACCCGCGGTGCTGCCGATGTTGCTGTCCGACATCGCCTGGGCCCGCCCGGCCGGCGCCAACCACAATCTCGGCCCGGTGCCGCGCCGCACCAGCGACGTGTTCAAGCCCGGCGACGTGGTGATGGCCGAGCGCATCGCCGCCACGCCTGCCGCCGGCAAGACTCCCGCCGCCGGCAAGACCCTGGCCCACCCGGCCCGGCTGGAGTTGCGCCAGATCCCCAAGGTGGAGGGCGCCCTGGTCTCGGTCGATACCCGCACCGGCCGGGTGCTGGCGCTGGCCGGCGGCTGGAGCTTCCAGCTGAGCCAGTTCAACCGCGCCACCCAGGCGCAGCGCCAGCCCGGCTCCAGCTTCAAGCCGATGGTCTACCTGGCGGCGATGGAGGCCGGCATCTCGCCGTCGCAGCGCTTCCTCGACGCGCCGTTCGTGGTCGATCTCGGGGCCGCCGGCAAATGGCGGCCGGGCAATTACGAGCACACCTTCAACGGCCCCACCCCGGTGCGCATCGCGCTGGAGAAGTCGCTGAACCTGGTCACCATCCGCATCGCCAACACCGTCGGCATGGCGGCGGTAAAGCGCGTGGCGATGGCCTTCCACGTGGTGGAGGACATGCCGCTGGTGCTGCCCGCCTCGCTCGGCGCGGTCAGCACCACGGTCATTCGCCAGGCCGGCGCCTACGCAGCGCTGGCCGAAGGCGGCCTGGAAGTGCGCCCGACGCTGATCGACAGCGTGCAGGACCGCAACGGCCGCACCATCTGGCGCGCCCCCGGGCCGAAATGCGACGGCTGCGACGATTCCAGCCGCCTGCCGCAATTGACCGACCAGCGCAAGCGCATCGCCGACGCCGCCAGCGTGTTCCAGGTGGTGAACATGATGCACGGCGTGATGACCCGCGGCACCGGCGCCAAGGTGAACCAGGGCCTCGGCCACGACCTCGCCGGCAAGACCGGCACCACCCAGGACTTCACCGATAATTGGTTCGTCGGCTTCGCGCCCGACATCGCCACCGCAGTCTGGGTCGGCTTCGACAACCCCTCGAGCCTGGGCGAAAATCAGGACGGCGCCAAGAATGCCGGCCCGATCTGGCATAATTTCATGGCAGTGGCGCTGAAGGGCCGGCCCGACCTGAAATTCGTGCCCCCGCCCGGCGTCACCATGGCGCAATGGGACAGCGGCAACGGCATGGTCACCGACGCCTTCAAGCCCGACCAGGTGCCCGGCGCTTCGTCCGGCGTGGTCGGCGTCGCCGCCAGCGCCGCCGATACCGAGGGCGCCAGCACCGCCATGCCCGCCACCCCGGCCGCCGGAGTCGACAGCGGTCTGGGCGGGCTCTATTAGACGCGCCCAAACCGGGAATATCCAATGTCCGCCGAATCCGACGCCCTCAACGAGCAGATCAAGCAGTCCGTGGCCCTGCTGAGGAGGCATCTTTGACTGGGATGCCGCCCTCGCCCGCCTCGACGAACTGAACAACCGCGCCGAAGACCCCGCCCTCTGGAACGATGCCGCCGCCGCCCAGACCCTGATGCGCGAACGCAACCGCATCGCCTCCGGCGTCGAGGGCGTGCAGATGCTGGAGCGCGAGGTCGCCGACACTGTCGAACTGATCGCCATGGCCGAGGCCGAGGCCGACGCCGCGATGGTCGCCGACGGCATGTCCGCCCTGCGCAAGCTCGCCACTGAGGCCAAGCGCCGCGAGATCGAAAGCCTGCTGTCCGGCGAGGCCGACGGCAACGACTGCTACATGGAAATCAACGCCGGCGCCGGCGGCACCGAGGCGCAGGACTGGGCCGAGATGCTGCTGCGCATGTACACCCGCTGGGCGGAAGGCCACGGCTACAAGGTGCAGTTGATGGAAGCCAGCGAAGGCGAGCAGGCCGGCCTTAAATCCGTCACCCTGCAAGTCACCGGCCCGAACGCCTATGGCTGGCTGAAAACCGAGGCCGGCGTGCATCGCCTGGTGCGCATCTCGCCGTTCGATTCCGCCGCCCGCCGCCAGACCAGCTTCGCCAGCGTCTGGGTCTACCCGGTGGTCGACGACAGCATCAACATCGAGATCGACCCCTCCGACCTCAAGGTCGACACCTACCGCGCCTCGGGCGCCGGCGGCCAGCACGTCAACAAGACCGAATCGGCAATCCGCATCACCCACGTGCCGACCGGCATCATCGTCGCCTGCCAGACCGACCGCAGCCAGCACCGCAACCGCGCCACCGCGATGGAAATGCTGCGCGCCCGCATGTACGAAGCCGAACTGCAACGCCGCGAAGCCGCCTCCAACGCCACCGAAGCCGCAAAAACCGACATCGGCTGGGGCCACCAGATCCGCAGCTACGTGCTGGCCCCCTACCAGTTGGTCAAGGACCTGCGCACCGGCGTCGAAAAAGGCAACCCGGACGCGGTGCTGGACGGCGGCCTCGACGACTTCATGGCCGCCTCCCTGGCCGCCCGCGTCGGCGCCACCCGCAGCGAGGCAAGCGCGCAGGCGCAGTAAGGGCAGCAAGGCTTCTTTGTTTGAAAACAAAGAAGCAATACTCCGCCCACTCGAGGATTCGGATTCAGACTAGCGAGTCGCCCCGGCCGCTACCGGCACTTCGGCGCCCTCGGGTTTACGAATCCTCAAGCGGGGGGAGTAAATAACTTTATTCATTGGAGTGTTCCGAATCTTCGCCCCGTATGCTCAAAGCGGCGTGCCGGGGGCACGGGTCAATCCGACTGATCCCGGGATAGGTTTGTCGACGCCACTGTTGGGCCTGGAGCGGCTTTGACCGTGATTCTGGCCGGAATCTTGCGAATGAGGGCTCGGCCCGGCCGCTCTATCCACGCATAGCAAATCCATGCCGGAACAATCATCAATACCGCGCACACGACGACCAGCATCATGGCAACATGCGGCGCGAGCGGCATTGGGTGCAGAACATGTATGAGATTGGCAATGGCGGGCCGGAAATTATCATGGGTCAGATATAATGAAAAAGAAATAACACCCAGGAAATGCGGTATTCGCATGCTCATGAATGCTTTGATCCATCCATTATTGAGGCTGAGCGCCAGTATCAGTGGGGGAAACAGGAGCAGAGCAAAGAGATCGCCCAACCGCAAGGCGATTATGACGGCGATAAGCGTCAGAAGCCCCAGCACCACGAAATCGTGCCGTAAGACCCGCGAATATCGTCCGGACGCATAGACCCGATAGACGACCATACCCAGCACGAATTCGGAACAGCAGCAGCCGAGATCACGCCACGGTGGAAAATAGAGATTGTGAAGGCCGTACGGACTCAGGTGCTGCCCAGTCAGGCACATAAGGATGATCACGGCGTATGCGATGCTGCAACTGGCCAAAAATACACTCTGCCGCGCATGAAAGGTGCCGAATATGAAAATGGGGAAAAAGAGATATGCGACAAACTCAACGCTGATCGACCAAGCGGGCCAGTTGATACTATTTCCTATGCCGATACCCGGA
>DATJEA010000313.1:0-4945 GCA_035497095.1 Acetobacteraceae bacterium
CGGCCAGCCGGTGCACCGGGCCGCGCAGCGCCGGCTCGCGTGCCGCGGCGGCGGTGAGAGCGAACAGCGGCGCCAGGTCGCGGGCCAGCCGGTCATCGACGAAGCGTTGCAGCCGCTGGCGCAGCCGCTCGCGCTGGGCGCCGTCGAGGAATTCGCTGTCGGCGACCTCGACCAGCGGGCGCAGCGCGGTGGCGCCGGGGCGCAGCCGGGCGACCGCGACGCCGTCCCACAGCACGCCGAGCGGCGCACCGGCCACCGCGGCCAGGTTGAAGGCGGGATCGGCGGCGGCTTCCAGCGCGGCGACGCGGCGCGGCATCTCCTGGTTCAGCGCGCGGCGGGCGGCGCGCAGCACCAGCTTGCGTTCCTCGCCGCCGATGTCCGGGTCGGGCAGGAAGGCGAAGCCGGCGATCTGGCCGACCGGGTGGCCTTCCACCACCACCTCGCCGCGCCTGGTCACGGCGGAGAGCAGCGATTCCGACGCGCCGCCATCCAGCCGGCGCATCAGCATCGCCGAGCGACGGTCGACGAAGCGGGCGGTCAGGCGCTCGTGCAGCGCGTCGGAGAGCTGCTCCTCCACGGCGCGGGCTGCGGCCTGCCAGTGCGGCGAATCCGGCACCCAGTCCGACCGTGCGGCGATGTACGACCAGACGCGCACGCCGGCCAGGCGCTGCATCAGCGTGTCGATATCGCCATCGGCGCGCGAGATACCGGCGATCTGGGCGGCCAGCCAGTCGGTCGGCACCCGGCCGTCCTGCATCAGATAGCCGAAGATGCGGGCGCAGAGGCGGTTATGCGTCTCGTCGGCCAGTTTGCGGAAATCCGGGATCTGGCAGACCTCCCAGAGCAGCCGGACCCGGCGGCGACCCTGGGCCAGGGCGCGGATATCCGGGTCGCGGGCCAGGGCTGCGAGGGTTTCGAGGTCGGTGGCGTCGTGACCGCGCACCAGGCCGGCACGCGGTGGGGGTGATTGCAGGGTGGCCAGCAGCGTGTCCAGATGGCTGAAATCCAGTTCGGCATTGCGCCAGACCAACTGCGACAGCGGCTCGAAACTGTGGTTTTCCACTGCGCGCACCAGTTCGTCGTCGAGCGGCGGGCAGTCGGCGGTGGAGCCGAACGTGCCGTCGCGCATGCCGCGGCCGGCGCGGCCGGCGATCTGCGCCACTTCCGGGGGCAGCAGGCCGCGCGGACGGTGGCCGTCGAACTTGGAGAGACGGGCGAAGGCGACATGGTCGACATCCATGTTCAGCCCCATGCCGATGGCGTCGGTGGCCACCAGGAAATCGACCTCCTTCTCCTGATACAGCGCCACCTGGGCGTTGCGGGTGCGCGGGCTGAGCCGGCCCATCACCACCGCACAGCCGCCGCGCCGCCGGCGGATCTGCTCGGCGATGGCGTAGACCTCGGCGGCGCTGAACGCCACCACGGCGCTGCGCGGCGGCAGCCGGGTGAGCTTGGCCGGGCCGGCGTGCAGCAGTTGCGACAGGCGCGGTCGGGTTTCCACCTGCACGCCGGGCACCAGTTTTTGCAGCAGCGGGCGGATGGTCTCGGCACCGAGGAACATGGTCTCCACCAGGCCACGGGCGTGCAGCAGCCGCTCGGTGAACACGTGGCCGCGATCGGGGTCGGCGCAAAGTTGGATCTCGTCGATCGCAACGAACTCGGCCGCCCGATCCAGCGGCATCGCTTCGGTGGTGCAGGAATACCAGCGCGCGCCGGCGGGCACGATCTTCTCCTCGCCGGTAATCAGCGCGACGTTCTTCGCCCCCTTGCGCGCCACCATGCGGTCGTAGTTTTCGCGCGCCAGCAGGCGCAGCGGGAAGCCGATGATGCCCGAGCTATGGGCAAGCAGGCGTTCCATCGCCAGATGGGTCTTGCCGGTGTTGGTGGGGCCCAGCACGGCCTTCACCCTTGGCGCGAAGCCCGAAGGCGCGAAAGGGGACGAGTCGTATCCCGACATACCCATATCGTCGGGTGTGCGCCGGTGAATTGCAAGCGCCGCGCCGGATGTTGAAATCCACGGCCAGCCTGTGCATATGGCGACGGAGATGGAGGATTGATCTATGGCCGAAACAGCTTCGCCCGACCAGCTTGAACATCACGGCTTCGGCGCCGAGGTCGGGCGGCTGCTCGACCTGGTGGTGCACTCGCTGTACTCGGAGCGGGAAATCTTCCTGCGCGAACTGGTCGCCAACGCCGCCGACGCCACCGATCGCCGCCGCTTCGAGAGCCTGACCGACGCGTCGCTGGCGCCGCCGGAGGGGGCGAAGCTGCGGATCATTCCCGACAAGCCGGCCCGCACGCTCGCCATCGTCGATGAGGGCATCGGCATGAGCCGCGAGGAGCTGATCAGCAATCTCGGCACCATCGCCCGCTCCGGCACCCGCGCCTTCGGGGCCAGCCTCGATGCGGCCAAGCCGGAGGACAAGCCGAGCCTGATCGGCCAGTTCGGCGTCGGCTTCTATTCCGCGTTCATGGTCGCCGACCGGGTGGAGGTGACCAGCCGCCGCGCCGGCAGCGACGCCGCCTGGACCTGGGCCAGCGACGGCCGCGGCGAGTTCACCCTGGCGCCCGCCGAGAAAGACACCGCCGGCACCGAGATCGTGCTGCATATCAAGCCCGATGCCGACGAATACCTCGACCCGACCCGGCTGGAAGCGGTGGTGCGCAAATGGGCCGACCACATCACCATCCCGATCACCATCGCCCGTGACGGCAAGGATGAGCCGGCCAACGACGGCACCGCGCTGTGGCGCAAGGCCAAATCCGAGGTGACAGCGGAGCAGGCGACCGATTTCTATCACCATCTCGGCAACATGTTCGACAGCCCGGCCGCCACGCTGCACTGGCGCGCCGAGGGCACGATGGAATTCTACGCGCTGCTGTTCATCCCCTCGATGCGGCCGTTCGAGCCGATGGCCGAGCAGGAGCGGGCGAGCCGGGTGCGCCTGCATGTCCGCCGCATGTTCATCACCGACCAGGCGGAGCTGCTGCCGCCCTGGCTGCGCTTCGTGCAGGGCGTGGTGGATACCGAGGACCTGCCGCTCAACGTATCGCGCGAGATGCTGCAATCAACCCCGGTGCTGGCGCGCATCCGCAAGGCGGTGACCAACCGGGTGATGACCGAACTGAAGTCGCAGGCCAAGGACGCCGAGGCATATGGCAAGATCTGGGAGAATTTCGGCGCCATCATCAAGGAGGGCGTCTGGGAAGACAGCGAGCATCGCAAGGAGCTGGCGCCGCTGCTCCGCTTCCGCAGCAGCAGCCAGGACGGCCTGACCAGCCTGCCCGAGTATGTCGCGCGCATGAAAGACGGCCAGCAGGCGATCTATTACCTGGCCGGCGACACCATCGACGCGCTGGCCGGCTCGGCGCAGTTGGAGGGCTTCCGCGCGCGTGGGCTGGAAGTGCTGCTGCTGGCCGATTCGATCGATGCGTTCTGGCCGGAACGGCTCCGCGAGTTCGAGGCCAAGCCGTTGCGCAGCATCACCCAGGGCGCCGCCGATCTGTCCAAGCTGGCACCCGAGGGCGAGCAGGGCGAGGCCGCCGATATCACCGCGCTGGCCGCGGCCATCAAGGCGGCGCTCGGCGAGGCGGTCGGCGAGGTGCGCGCCACCGACCGGCTGGTGGACAGCGCGGTGGTGCTCGCGGCGTCGGACTCCGGGCCGGACCTTCAAATGCAGCGCCTGCTGCGCCGTGCCGGCCGCGGCGCCTTCCCCAGCGCGCCGATTCTGGAATTGAACCCGCGTCATAAGCTGATCGCCACCCTGGCCGCCCAGGCTGCCGCAGGCGAAGCGGATCCCGCTGCCGATAACAGCGATCTGGCCGAAGCGTCGGCGATGCTGCTCGACCTGGCACGCATCCAGGATGGCGAGTTGCCGAAAGACCCGGCCGCCTTCGCACGGCGGATCGAGCGGCGGCTGGTCGCCGGGCTGGGCTGATACCCGGCCCTGGCGGCATAGCAGCCGGGGCGACGGAGCCGGGCGTCAGGTTTGGCCGCCCCGGCAGCACGATGGCGTGATCCCGGCCGCATAAAGCCGCTGCCGCCCTTGCGGCGCGCGCATACGAAACATTTTCGGGGCGCCGAAATAATTTCGCCGGCAGCCCTGGCAAATGCGGCCGGAATGATCATCTGTTTTCTGGCAGGCGCCGCAACCTTATTGCCGTGGTTGCGTCAGAGAGATGCTGCAATCTGTCAAATTTTGTCAAATCCAATTAAATTGCTGTAGGAACGGGTTGGCGTTGCCGAAACGAGGTTGTATTTGCGACGGCGAAATGTCACCCGTTGTAACATGGCACCGCGAGTCGGGGGGGCCAATCCGGCGTCGGAGTTGATCCGCCGCCGGAATCGCTGGCAACCCGACGGAGAATCGAATGATCGACCAAAGCCTGCCCTGCATCGCCGATACCGAGGCCGCACGCCGCGAGAATGCCCGCCCGGTGCATGCGGTGCGTCCGGCCGGGCTCGATGACCTGCTGGCGGCGCTGCCGGGCCCGCAGGGGCAGTTCCTGCGCGCTGCCGGTTTCGCGGCCAAGGCTGACGAGTTGCTGCTGCTGCCCGCCGAGGATGGCGTGGCCGGGGCGGTGCTGGGCCTTGGCGCCGACCGGGCGCCGCACGCCTTCGGCAGTCTGGCGACGCGGCTGCCGGAGGGCGCCTGGTATCTGCAACCCGGCGACTACGACCCCGCCGCCGCGGTGCTGGGCTTCTGCCTCGGCGCCTATCGCTACACCGAGTTCAAGGCGGCCAGGCGCGCCCCCGCCACGCTGCTGGTGCCGCCGGGCTGCGAGCGTGCGCTGTCCGAGGCGCGCGCCACCTGGATGGTGCGCGACCTGATCAACGCGCCGGCCAACCTGCTCGGCCCATCCGAACTCGCCGGTGCCACCATTGCGTTGGCGAAGGCCAACAGCGCCGCCTGGACCCGCACCGAGGGTCCGGCGCTGGAGACCG
>DATJEA010000314.1:0-3415 GCA_035497095.1 Acetobacteraceae bacterium
TCTGCCGAGCAGATCGTCGACCGGCTGGTCGCGCCGGCGATCCGCGGCGACGACCCGGAGTCGCTGGCCGCGCGAATATCGACATCTTCATGCTCCATCCTGCCGGCCGCGTGTCGGACGTGCAGCGGCGGCAGATGACCACCGTGCGGGCGGCGAACGTGGCCAATATCGCGGTTTCCGGCACGTTCGATGATTGTCAGGATTTGGTGAAGGCGATGTTCGCCGATGCGCCGTTCCGGGCCGAGCTGCGGCTGTCGGCGGTGAATTCGATCAACTGGGCGCGGATTGCGGCCCAGGTGCCGTATTACGTGGCCGCCGCGCTGGCGCTGGGCGCACCGGAGCGCGAGGTGGGGTTTGCGGTGCCGACCGGGAATTTCGGCAATGTGCTGGCGGCCTGGGTGGCGGGCAAGATGGGGCTGCCGATAGCGCGGCTGGCGATCGGCGCCAACCGCAACGACATCCTGGCGCGGTTCCTGGCGGCCAACGACATGAGCGTGCAGGGCGTGGCGCCGAGCCTGTCGCCGAGCATGGATATTCAGGTCAGCTCCAATTTCGAGCGGCTGCTGTTCGAGTTGCTTGGGCGCGACGGCGCGGCGACGGCGGCGACCATGGCGGGGTTTCGCGCCAGCGGGCGGATGCCGGTGCCGGATGCGGCCTGGCGGCTGGCCGGCGCGCAGTTTGTCGGGCATCGGCTGGACGATGCCGGGACGCTGGCGGAAATCCGCCGGCTGCATGATGAATGCGGCTATCTGGCCGATCCGCATAGCGCGATCGGCATCGCCACCGCGCGGGCCTGGGCGGTGGAGGGCGTGCCGATGGTGGCGATGGCGACCGCGCATCCGGCCAAGTTCCCCGATGCGATGCAGCAGGCCACCGGCATCCGCCCCCCCCTGCCGCCGCGGCTCGCCGACCTGTATGACAGGGATGAGAGCTTCACCCGCCTGCCCGCCGATCTGGCCGCAATCGAAGCACAGGTCCGCGCCACCGCCCTGAGGAATGTCGCATGACCGACCAGAACGACGCCATCCGCCTGACCCGCCTGCCCTCTGGCCTGGTCGTGGTGACCGAGCGGATGGAGCGGGTGGAGACCGTGTCGCTGGGCGCCTATGTCGCCGCCGGCACCCGCAACGAGACCGCGGCGGAGAACGGCGTGTCGCATTTCCTCGAACACATGGCGTTCAAGGGCACCGAGCGGCGCAGCGCGGCCGAGATCGCCGAGGAGATCGAGGCGGTGGGCGGGCATATCAACGCCTATACCGCGCGCGAGCAGACCGCCTATTACGTGAAGGTGCTGAAGGAGGACATGGCGCTGGGGGCCGATATCATCGGCGACATCTATTGCCATTCCAGCTTCGATCCCGAGGAGCTGGAGCGCGAGCGCGGGGTGATCCTGCAGGAGATCGGCCAGGCCAACGACACGCCGGACGACATCATCTTCGACCATTTCCAGGAGACGGCGTTTCCCGGCCAGCCGATGGGGCGCCCGGTGCTGGGCACCGAGGCCGGCATCCGCGGCATGAAGCGCGACACGCTGACCGGCTACATGAAGCAGCACTACACGCAGCAGAACACCGTGGTGGCGGCGGCCGGCAATCTGGAGCATGAGCGGTTTCTCGACCTGGTGCAGCGGCACTTCGCCGACCTGCCGACCGCCAACCCGCCGGCGGCGCTGCCGGGGGTGTATGGCGGCGGCGAGTTCCGCGAGACGCGCGATCTCGACCAGGTGCATATCGTGCTGGGGTTTCCGTCGGTGGGGTATTCCGACCCGGCGTATTACCCGACGCTGCTGCTCTCCACGCTGCTCGGCGGTGGCATGTCGTCGCGGCTGTTCCAGGAGATTCGGGAGAAGCGCGGGCTGGTCTACTCGGTGTATTCGTTCTCGGCGCCACATATGGATTGCGGGCTGTTCGGCATCTATGCCGGCACCGGCGAGAGCGAGGCGGCGGAGTTGATGCCGGTGGCGCTCGATGAACTACAAAAAGTGCAGCACACGGTGAACGAGACCGAGTTGGCCCGCGCCCGGGCGCAGGTGAAGGCCAGCCTGCTGATGTCGCTGGAAAGCTCCGGCAGCCGCTGCGAGCAGTTGGCGCGGCAGATCCAGGTGTTCGGCCGGGTGATCCCGACCGCCGAGACGGTGGGCAAGATCAACGCGGTGACGATCGCCGATATCGAGGCGGCGGCGGGCAAGCTGTTGCGCGCGGCGCCGACCTTGGCGACAATGGGGCCGGCGGATCGGGTGCCGCCGATTGCCGAGATCGTCGGGCGGCTGGCGGCCTGATCCGGGGCCCTGGATGGGCAAGGAAGGAAGTAGATTCACCACGGAGACACAGAGACACGGAGAAGCAAGCGGAGAGGAGATGACGAAGGGTTTTGGGATTTACGGATAGGGTTTGAATGCTGGCGAGCGGCGCTGCGCGTCGGGTCGGCATAGGGCGAACTGGGCAGCTTGCATCCCATACCGTCACTTCCCTGTTTTCTTTCTTCTCCGTGCCTCTGTGTCTCTGTGGTGAATCCGCCTTCCTTGTTCGCTCGCCACCACCCGGACTCTTCCGTTCAATGCTACCCATGAAATCATGCCGGGCGGGCGGGTAGCGGGCTCCCCGACTGCGGCCCGATCCGGTGCCGCGAATCATACTTGCAATTGCAAGTCAGTCGCATTTACCCTGTCCCGACAGCAACCGGGATTCGCAGATGACCCCTACCCGCATCGTTACCCAACCGACCGGCATGGTCCTGACCCTCGGCGTGGCGCTGCCGCGCAAGGAGGAGGAAGTGCCGCTGGAGGTGCTGTTGGCGCAGGACACGCCGCCGCCGATCAAGGCGGAGTGACGGCTGAGGAAAGCGATTGGCCTGCGCCGGTCGCGCGCGCTTTGCTGGTGACCGCTCCGGCGGGTGAGCGGACGTGAAGCCGGGCGAATGCCTGTCTACGCAATCGCATAGCGTGGGGAGCGCAGGAACATGAACACGCCGACCCCCGCGGTCAGCAGCGAACACAGGCCGACAACGCCCGCGATGCCTAACGCATGGATCAAAGCGGGCGCCACCAGCAACCCGACGATGCTGCCGACCTGGTTGTTGGCGATGAAGGCGCGCACCACGGACACGATCTCGTCTGGCCCGACCCTGGTCTGCCGCATGACGGCGATGGGGACATCGCCCATCGGGCCGGATGGCGCCGCGACGAGGGCGCCGAGCATGAAGCCCGGCAGCATCAGGTCGGGCGGCGCGATCCACGCGGTCAACGTCACGATCGCCATGCCGGCGGTCATCACCGCCCGGGCGGCGATGATCTGCCCCGCCGGCTGCGGCGAGGGCTTTCGGTTGCCGACCACCAGCAGGGCGGCAAAATTGGTCATGCCGTAGCAGGCGATCACCAGACCGAAAGCACCGAGGCCGGAGCCACCCGGCCCGGTGA
>DATJEA010000315.1:0-3219 GCA_035497095.1 Acetobacteraceae bacterium
TCTTCCACGACTCGACACTCCGCGAGATCGCCGTGGTGCGGCCGGAGGGGCTCGATGTGCTGGCGCAGATCAAGGGCGTCGGCGCGTCGAAGCTGGAACGCTATGGGACTGCCGTGTTGGCGGCGTTGCGCAACGGATCGAATTGACAACAAACCGCTGTCGTTACGTTTCGCAACTTGTGAGTAACCAAGCTTATTTGTAACTTTCCGCCGCTGATACGGTTCGATCGCGTCATCCACCCCTCCGATCAAGGAGCGGCATGGCTGTAGCGTGCGGGCCGGCAGCCAAACTGACAGCAAATGACTATTTCACAGGAGACTGCCTGGATGATCCGCAAGTCCGCTCTCGTGCTCGCCCTCGCCGTGCTGACTGCCACCGTGGTGCCGGTGCTGTTCGCCGCCAATCAGGCGCAGGCGGGTTGCACCCGCGTCTACACCACCTCCGGCTGGATCACCCGCTGCTCGTAATTCAGCGACTGAAAGTGCGCCCCGCGAGCGATCGCGGGGCGCTTTCTCACGGCGCCGCGGCGGGCGACAGGCCGGCGCCGGCCTGGAATACCAGCCGGTCATCGTGCAGCGCCGCCACCGCCGGGCGGTGGGCGATCGAGACGATGGTGGTATCCGGCAATTCGACCTTCAGCGTGGCGTAGAGCTCGGTCTCGGCGGCCGGGTCCAAGCTGGCGGTGGCTTCGTCGAGGAACAGCCAGTCCGGCCGGGCCAGCAGCGCGCGCGCCACCGCCAGGCGCTGCTGCTCGCCGCCGGAGAGGCGCTGGGTCCAGGCATCCTCCTCATCCAGCCGCGGCTCCAGGTGGCCCAGCCCGGCGTTGCGCAGGGCGGCGCGCACCGCGGCATCGCTGGCATCGGCGCCGTCGGGATAGGTGATGGCGTGGCGCAGCGTGCCGAGCGGGATATACGGGCGCTGCGGCAGGAACAGCGCGCGCCCGGCCGGGCGGCGGACCGCGCCGTGGCCATACGGCCAGATGCCGGCCAGGGCGCGGAACAGCGTCGATTTGCCGGAACCGGAGCGGCCGGAGATCACCACCGAGCGGCCGGGCGGCAGGGTGAGCGTCGCGCCGTGCAGCAACTCGGTGCCATCGGGCAGCGCCAGCTTCAGCCCCTCCACGTGCCAGCCGCCATCGCTGGACGGCGTCACCAGCAGGCCGGATTCGGCAGCCTGGGCGGCGTCCATCGCGCGGCGGAAGAACACCAGCCGGTCGACGGTGGCGCGCCAGGAGGCGAGGCTGCCGTATGAGGTGACGAACCACGACATCGCGCCCTGCACCTGCCCGAACGCGCCCGCCGTCTGGGTCAGCCCGCCCAGCGTCATGGCGCCGGAGAAATAGCGGGGTGCCGCGACGATGATCGGGAACACGCTGGCGATCTGGCCATAGCCGGCGACGATGGCGTTGAGGAACTTGGTGCGGATCATGATCAGCCACCAGTTGTCGATCAGCGCGCCGAATCGCTCCGCCAGCCGGCGATGCTCGTCGTCCTCGCCGTTGTGCAGCGCCACGCCTTCCATGTTCTCGCGCAGCCGGACCAGCGCGAAGCGGAAATCCGCCTCCACCCGCTGCTGGTTGAAATTCAAGAAAATCAGCGGTTTGCCGACCAGATGAGTGACCCAGGTGCCGAGCCCGGCATAGACCAGCGCGACCCAGACCATGTAGCCGGGAATATTCCAGCCGAACAGCGTGAAGGCGCCGGACAGCGACCACAGGATGGCGACGAAGCTCGCCAGCGTGACGATGTTGGACAGCAGATCGAGCCCGAGGCCGAGGGTGTTGTTCACGAAGCTGCGCAGGTCTTCCGCGATGCGCTGGTCGGGGTTGTCGGTGCCGATGCCGCTGGCGTCCGGCAGCAATGAGATTTTGTAGTATGTCTTGTCGGCAAGCCATTGAGTTAAAAATTTTTCGGTCATCCAGCGGCGCCAGCGGATTTGCAGCCATTGGTTGAGGTAGGTGGAATACACCGCGACCACGATATAGACCGCCGCGATGCCGCAGAAACCCGGCATGAAGCCCTTGTCGCCGCCGCGCCAGGTGAACAGCAGGTCGATGAAGGAATGCCAGTCCTTGTCCTGCAACGAGTTGTAGAACGCCCGGTTCCAGAAGTTCAGCACCACGTTCATGCCGACCAGCGACAGGTTCAGGCCGATGATCACCGCCAGCAGGCCGCGCGCCGCCCAGCGCTCCTCGGAGCGGAAATACGGCAGGGACAGCCGCCAGACATCCTTCAGGAACGCAAGCAGGCCACGCATCACTCTACTCCGGCAGGGTCAATCGGTGGCCAGAACGCGGTCGAGCGCCGCCAGCCAGGTGGCCAGCCGCGCCTTGTTCACGCCGAAATCGGAGCGGCCATAGACGCTGCGCGACCACAGGATGAGCTGCGACTCGGGGGTGACCTGCACGGTGACCAGATCGGGGAAATTAAGCCAGTCGCTGCGCAGCACGTAATGCGCCTGCAGCTTTTCCGGGTATGCCACCTGCAGGAAGCTGCGCGGCTCGGCGGCGGCGACCTGCTGGATGGCGGCGAACAGGCGTTGCGGCGGCACCGTGAACGCCGGGGTGACGATATCCGGCGTGAGGTGGAAGCCGGCCGGGGCGGCCAGCGCGCTGTTCGGCGTGGCTGGCCGTTGCAGCGCCGCCATGTTCATCGGCGGCGGCATCGGCAGGCCGGTGGCGCCGGGCATAGCGCAGGCCGGGTAGATCAGCGCCACCAGCATCCGCAGCAGCCATCTCATCATGCGTCGGGTGCAGCGGAAATTGGGGCGGGCGCCGCCAGGCGCAGGCGGATCACGCCCCTGGCGGCGCCGGGGGCGACCGGCTTGCCCTTGCGCAGGATCTCGATCTCGCCGGCCAGCGCCAGCCGGACCGCCGCCCGGCGCACCGCCGAGAGCTTGCCGCGCCACAGCTCGGACGGCGCCGGCGGCGACAGCGCGCGCGCCACGTCGCCGGGGCTGATCGATGCCTCGGTGCCGCCGAGGGCGGTCTGGCGGCGGATTTCCGCCTCGATTTCGCTGGGCTGCTGCACGCGCTTCTATGTGCCGGCTGGTGCATCGGGCGCAAGCGGCAATGGCCGCATGAGCCGGTTTTAACCCGACGGCGGGCCGTTGCGCCGCCCGCCCGGGCCGAGCATGTGGCCGAGCGGCGCCAGGCTGGGAATACGGTCGCAGACGATCTTGGTGATCGCCAGCAGCGGCATCGACAGGAAGGCGCCCGGC
>DATJEA010000316.1:0-7836 GCA_035497095.1 Acetobacteraceae bacterium
GGATCGGCGGCTGAGCATCGCCGGGCTGGTGGAGGCGGTTGGGCCGGTTCTAGGCGTCGCCCGCAGCCTCTCCGGGCGAAGCTGGATCTGGCGGCAGCCGCCCGACCCTGGCGCGGACCGGCTGGGACTGGGCATCGCGCAGCGGCTTGGGGTGTCCGACCTGCTCGGCCGGCTGCTGGCGCTGCGTGGCGTGGGCGTGGAGGCGGCGGCTGATTTCCTGGCGCCGACGCTGCGCGCGCTGCTGCCGGACCCGGCCAGCCTGATCGACATGGATCGCGCCGCAGCACGCCTCGCCGCAGCGGTGCGGGCGGGCGAGACGGTGGCGGTATTCGGCGATTACGACGTCGACGGGGCGTGCAGCGGCGCGATCATCGCCGGCCTGCTGCGCGAGCTGGGCTGCCCCGTGCTGCCCTACGTGCCGGACCGGCTGGCCGAGGGCTACGGGCCGAATCTGCCGGCGCTGCGCGGGCTGGTGGCGCGGGGTGCGACGCTGGTGGTGTGCGTCGATTGCGGCACCGCGGCCGGCGAGGCGCTGGCCGGCATCCATAACCAGGCCGACGTGGTGGTGCTCGACCATCACAAGGCCGAGGGGCCGCCGCCGGACGTGGTGGCCACCGTCAACCCCAACCGGCTGGACTGCGAGTCCGGGCTGCGGCATCTCTGCGCCGGGGCGATCGCCTTTCTCGCCGCCATTGCCACGCTGCGGGTGCTGCGGCGGGAGGGGTTTTTCGCCGCGCGGCCGGAGCCGGACCTGATTTCCATGCTGGACATGGTGGCGCTGTCCACGGTGTGCGACGTGATGCCGCTGGTCGGCGTCAACCGTGCGCTGGTAACGCAAGGGCTGAAGGTGATGGCGCGGCGGGCGCGGCCGGGGATCGCCGCCCTGCTCGACGTGGCGATGGTGCAGGTGCGGCCGAGTGCGATGACGCTGGGCTACGCGCTGGGGCCGCGGATCAATGCCGCCGGGCGGATCAGCGAGTCTGATCTCGGGCTGCGGCTGCTGCTATGCGGCGACGAGGTGGAGGCGCGGCAGATCGCCGCTACGCTGGACGGCGTCAACCGGCAGCGTCAGCAGGTCGAGGCCAGCATGCTCGATACCGCGATGCAGCAGGCCGAGGCGCAGATCGGCGCCGGCCACGCGGTGGTGGTGGTGGCGGGCGACGGCTGGCACCCCGGCGTGGTCGGCATCGTGGCGGGGCGGATCAAGGAGCGGTTCAACCGGCCGGCCTGCGTCGCCGGCATCGCCGAGGGGCTGGCGAAAGGCTCCGGCCGCTCGGTGCCGGGGCTGGACCTCGGGGCGGCGGTGATCGCGGCGCGGCAGGCTGGCATCCTCGCCACCGGCGGCGGCCACGCGATGGCCGCCGGGTTCTCGCTGCCGGCCGCCAGCGTCGCGGAATTCCACGCCTTCCTGGAGCAGCGCCTGGCCGCCGCCGCCAGCCTGCCGACCGCGATCGACCTGGCGGTGGAGGCGAGCCTCTCGGTGCCCGCCTGCACCACCGAGCTGGCCCGCGACCTGGCGCGGCTGGCACCGTTTGGTAACGGCAACGACGAGCCGATGCTGGTGCTGCCGCGTGCCCGCGTGGTGCGCGCCGACCGCGTCGGCAAGGAAGGTGGCACCATCCGCGCTTTCATCGAGGGCGAAGGCGGCGGCCGGCTGAAGGCGATGCTGTTCCGCGCCAAGGAGGGTCCGCTGGCCGAGGCGCTGCTGGGGCGCGACGGGGCGGCGCTGCATCTGGCCGGGCATCTGCGGGCCGAGGAATGGAATGGGACGGTCAGCGCCGGGTTTGTCATTGCGGATTTGGCGGTGGCTTGAGGAAGTAAGGGCGGGGCGCTGCCCCGGGCCCCGCCAAGGGCAGAGCCCTTGGAACCCCCGACGATTCAGTCTTCATCTTCATGGCGGTAGGGGGAGAAGTTGGACTGGTATTCCATCTGCTCCAGCTTCTCGCGGCGTTCCTCGACCAGGAAATCCGCCACCGCCCGGCGCAGGCCGGAATGGGCGATCCAGTGCGCCGACCAGGTGGGGCAGGGGAGGTAGCCGCGCTGGATCTTGTGCTCGCCCTGGGCGCCGGCTTCCACCCTGGTCAGGCCGTGCTCGATGGCGAAGTCGATGGCGCGGTAGTAGCACAGCTCGAAATGCAGGAACGGCCAGTCGCCGCGGCAGCCCCAGTTGCGGCCGTATAGCGTATCGCTGCCGGCCAGATTGAGCGCGCCGGCGACCGGCACGCCGCGATCGAGCGCCAGCATCAGCACCACCCGGTCGCCCAGCCGCTCGCCGAGCAGGGTGAAGAATTTGCGGGTCAGGTAGGCGCTGCCCCATTTGCGGTCCACGGTGGACTGGTAGAAATCGAAGAACGCATCCCAATGCAGCGGCCGGATTTCGTGGCCGCGCAGGGCGGCGAACGCGAGCCCCGCGGCATTGGCGTCCCGCCGCTCGCGCCGCAGTACCTTGCGCTTGCGCGACGACAGCGCACCAAGAAAATCGTCGAAGCTGGTGTAGCCGCGATTATGCCAATGGAACTGCACCCCGATGCGCTGCAACCAGCCGGCCTCGCCGAGCGCCTGCCACTCCGCCTCGGTGCAGAAGGTAGCATGCACCGACGAGGTGCCAAGCTGCTGACATGCCTGCACCAGCGCGCCGCCTAGGGCGGCGATCGGGATACCGGTGCCGGGCCGGATCAGCAACCTTGGCCCCGGCACCGGGCTGAATGGCACCGCCACTTGCAGCTTGGGGTAATAGGCGCCGCCGGCCCGCTCCAGCGCGTGCGCCCAACCGTGGTCGAATACGTATTCGCCATAACTATGAGCCTTGGCGTACATCGGCGCGGCGGCGACCACCTGTCCGGCGGCATCGGTCAGCACCGCATGCTGCGGCAGCCAGCCGGTGCGGGCGTTGGCCGAACCGCTATCCTCCACCGCCGACAGGAAGGCGTGTGAGACGAACGGATTATCCGCCCCGGCGCAGGCATCCCAATCCTCGGGAGCGATCTCCGCGATGGCCTTGTGCAGGGTGAGGGTAAGCGGCGTGGAACCATCCGGCATGCGCTGAACATAAGCCCGTGCGGCGTTGCAGCAAGCCTCAGCCGGCGCCGCCGACCCCCAGGATATAGCCGTCTGGGTCGCTGAGGTAGAAATCCTGGCCGCCCCAGTCGGCCCGCTCCAGCGGCTTCAGGATCACCACCCCGGCGGCCTGGCAGGCGGCATAGAAGGCGCCGATGCCTTCGACCTCCAGATAGGCGTCGAGATGGGTGTTTTCCTTTCGATGAGCACGTTCCGAGGCGTTCTTCGGCGCACACTTCAAATGCAGCACCGCCCCGTCGCGGACGCCGACCGCGTAGAAGCCGCGATACGGCGCCCCGAAGCGGAACCCCAGCACGTCGCGGTAGAAGCCGATCGCCACCTCCAGGTCATCGACCAGGAACTGCGGCGCCAGCCCCGCGAAACGTACCGTGCCGCTCATGCGATGCGGAACATCCCTTCGACCTCGACCGCCGAATCCAGCGGCAGCGACGGCACGCCGATGGTGCTGCGGGCGTGGCGGCCGGCGTCGCCGAACACCGCCACCGCGAGGTCCGACGCCCCGTTCATCACCGCCGCGTGCTGAGTGAAGCTGGCCGGTGCGGCGATGAAGCCGCCGAGCCGCACCACCTGGCGCACCCGGTCCAGATCGCCGCCGCACGCTACTTTCAGTTGTGCCAGCAGATTGGTGAAGCAGTGGCCGGCCGCGGCGGCGCCCTGCTCCGGCGTCACGCCCTCGCTGATCTTGCCGACTGCAGTCAGCTTGCCGTCCACCGCCGGCAACTGGCCGGAAATCACCACCAGGTCGCCGGTGATCACGTACGGCACGTAGTTGGCCACCGGCGCCATCGGGGTGGGCAGGGTGATGCCCAGTTCCGCCAGTTTCGCCTCGATCCTGCCTGCCATGCCGCTATCCCTCGATTACTTCGCCACCAGCTTCAGTGCCCGGCGGCGGATTCGCGCACCATCCTGGCGCGGCCAGCCCAGCGGCAGCAAGGGGGGGGCTTCCGGCGCGGCGGCGGCCGGCGGATTGGCGGCTTCCTCGTCGTCGGCCTCCGGCAGGTCGCTGCGGCCGAGATAATTGGCGGCCAGGCTGCGGAACACGTAGTCGATCACCGAGGTCGCCCGCGCCACCGCCGGGTCGCCCTCCACCGCGCCGGCCGGGCCGAACCGGGTGAGGGTGAACGCCTCGACGAATTCCTCCAGCGGCACGCCGTGCTGCAGCCCGAGGCTGACGGCGGCCGAGAAGCTGTCCATCAGGCCGCGAAATGCCGGGCCTTCCTTCTGCAGGCTGATGAAGATCTCGCCCAGCCTTCCGTCGGCATACTCGCCGGTGCGCAGATAGACCCGATGCCCGCCGAGCGCCGCCTTCTGGGTATAGCCGGCGCGGCGCGAGGGCAGGTCGCGCCGCTTGCTGGCGGCCAGCGGCGCCATCGGTACCGGCAGCGCCGGCATGGCGTGCAGGTAGGGCGCCACCGCGGCGAACATCGCGGCATGCGCCGAAGGCCCCGGCAGCGGCAGCGGGTTGCGGCCGGCCAGCAGCGCCGCCAGTGCCGATTCCATCGTGAAGCCGCCGGCCGCCAGGCGCGCCTGGGCGGTGCGGGTCAGGCGGCCGTGTTCGTCGAGCGGCGAGAATGCCGGCGCAATGCCGCCGGTCTCCACGCCGAGCAGCGCCTCGGCCAGTCCGGGTGCGGCCAGCGCGGTGGTCGCCGTGTGGCGCCGCTGCGGCCTTGCGGCGGCCTCCGCCTGGGCGCGTCGCACCGCCTCGGCCAGTCCCGGCAGCACTGTTTCACCGGGGCCGTTCGGTGCTGGGCCGGCCTCGCTCAGCGTGCCGAACCGCGCCGCCATGTCGGCCGAGGCGAGGTCGGCGCCGGCGCGCAGCAATGCCGCCAGCCCGGCGGCGATATCGCGGCCGGCCTGGCTGTCATAGGCGACGCCGAGCGCCGCCAGCAGCCCGGCCAGATCGGCCATGCCGACCGCCAGCGCCGCGGCCTGCGGGTCCGCCAGGGTCAGCGCCGTGCCGGCCAGCCGTGCGGCCGCCGCGAAGCCGGCGAGGTCGAAGCCATGCTCCGGGTGATGGAACGCCGGCAGGTTCAGCACGAAGCCCGGACGGGCATCGTTGCTACCAGCCCAGACCGATGCCCCCGGCGCGCCGCGGCAGGCCAGCAGCAACTGGTGCAGCCTGGTCTCCAGCTCGTCCTCGATGCCGGCGCGGCGGGCGCGTTCGGCCAGCGGGCGAATCCAGGCATCGGCGGCGGCGGGCAGCGAAATCGCCGTCACCCCCGGCGCCAGCTCGGCCAACGCCAGCGCCGCCGAGTCCGGCCACGCCGCCGGAACCGCCACCGCGCGCGGCGGGCCGGCGGCGTCCGGGTCGGTGACCGTCACCCGTCGCATCCGCGCCCCCTGCCACACGCGTGCCCGGGCTTCGCTGCTTGTGATCTTGCTCATGCCCGGATGCTATGCGGCCAGCGGCGACTCGGAAAGCGTATATTGCGGTCACTTGCCCCTCCGACCACAAAATCCTGTGGATAGAGTCGCTTTACCGACCGCGTCACGGCGGCCATGGACCAAGCCGCGCGCATTGCTTATATCTGGCGCATGAACATCGGCACCCGTCTGTTTACCTGGCTGCATGGCCGCTCGGTCGGCCGCGACGCCACCGGCAATATCTATTACGAGGCCAAGCGCGTCCGCGCCGGCGAGCGCACCCGCCGCTGGGTCGCCTATGCCGGCGAGGCCGAGGCCTCCAAGGTGCCGCCGGAATGGCATTCCTGGCTGCACTATACCACCGATGCGCCGATCGAGGCGCCGGCCCGCCCCTGGCAGAAGCCGCATCTGCCCAACGCCACCGGCACGCCGGAGAGCTATCGCCCGGCCGGGCACGACTACGAGGGCGGCAAGCGCGCCGCCGCCACCGGCGACTATGAAGCCTGGACGCCCGATTCTTCCCCGCCGGTACGCTGAGCAGCGGCATGGCGCAGCGCAACCTGACCGAACTGGTGGCCGGCGCCGTGGTGCTGCTGGTCGCCGTCGGCTTTCTCGGCTACGCGGTGGCCAATACCGGGCGCGGCCGGGTCGACGGCTATGCGCTGAACGCCAAGTTCCAGCGGATCGACGGGCTGGCGGTGGGCGCCGATGTGCGGCTGGCCGGCGTCAAGGTCGGCAGCGTCAACGCCGTGTCGATCGATCCGCATACCTATCAGGCGGTGGTGAATTTCAGCGTCGAACCGAGCATCAAACTGCCGGCCGACAGCAGCGCGCAGGTCACCGGCGACGGGTTGGTGGGCGCCAAATTCCTGTCGCTGTCGCCTGGCGGTGACGACAAGATGCTGGCCAGCGGCGGCACCGTCACGATCACCCAGTCGGCCGCCAGCCTGGAAGATCTGTTGGGGAAATTCATTTTCAATGTCAGCGATTTGACGACCGCTGTTCAGAAACAACTGAAGCAGAATGGCGGCGCCGAGCCAGCCGCGCCGAAGCCGCTGCAATGAGCGCCGCGACGCCGCCCGAGATCTGGCCGCAGCCGGACGGCACGCCGGTTTCCTGCCTGGAGAAATTGAAGGTGCTGGCGGAGAACCACGCCGAACTGGCGCAGGTGATGCAGGATGCCTACGAGGACGCGCTGCTGATGGGGGTGGACCCGCAGGCGATGCGCGATATCCTCGCGGCGATGATCGCCGGCCTGCGCAAGCCCGGCCAATGACCGGGCCCGCTCTCCTGCGGCTGGCCGGCCTCGGCCTGGCGGTGCTGTTTTTCGCGTTGCCGGTCCAGGCGCAGCCGATCCAGACCACGCCATTGCCGCCGATCGTCCCCGGCCAGACGCTGCCGGCGGTGCCGCCGCCGCCCTCCGCCGCGCCGGCGCCCCAGGCTGCGCCTACGCCCAGCGCCGCGCCGCCGGTGGTGCCGGTCGAGGCGGAGTGGCTGCCGCAGAACGGCGTGGTGCTGATGGCGCTGGACAAGATCACCGCCCGCTCGCAGCAACTCACCGGCAAGGTCGGCGACACGCTGCATTTCGGCACCCTGGCGATCGTGGTGCGCAAATGCATCATCCGCCCGCCGGACCAGCCGGCCGGCGCCGCCGCCTATCTGGACATCACCGACACCGCCAAGGGCGCTGACCCGAGCACCGCCTTCCACGGCTGGATGTTCTCGCAATTCCCGGCGCTGGAAATGCTGCAGCACCCCACCTACGGCATCCAGGTGATGGGCTGCACGCCGTGAGCGTGCCGGACCTGCCGCCGCACGCGGCGCTGCTGCTGGACATGGACGGCACGCTGATCGAACTGGCCGCGACACCCGATGCCGTCGTCGTGCCGCCGGGCCTCACCGCCACGCTGCGCCAGCTGCGCGCCGGGCTGGGCAACGCGCTGGCGATCGTCAGCGGCCGCCCGATCGCCCAGGTGGAGGCACTGCTCGGCGATGCGCCCTATGCGGTGGCCGGCGAGCATGGCGGCGCCATCCGCTACGCCCCCGGTGCCGCGGCGCAACGCTCCGGACTGCCGAGCCTGCCGCCCGCAGCCCTCGCCGCCGCCGAAGCCGCCATCGCGGCACACCCCGGCGCGCTGCTGGAGCAGAAGGCGCACGGCCTGGTGCTGCATTACCGCCAGGCGCCGGCCGCCGCCGAGCCGCTGCGCGCCGCCGCCGAGGCGATCGCCGCCGAAGGCTTTACGGTGCTGGCCTCCAGCATGGCCTGGGAGGTGAAGCCGCTCGGCACCGACAAGGGCAGCGCCGTCGCCGCGCTGATGATCCGGCCGCCGTTCCAGGGCCGCATCCCGGTGTTCATCGGCGACGACGTGACCGACGAGGACGGCATCCGCGCCG
>DATJEA010000317.1:0-4965 GCA_035497095.1 Acetobacteraceae bacterium
GGCTGAGAGTTCTCCGGCCAAGCACATCAACGCACTCGGATAAATCACTTCGTCATCGAGCCGACGCTGCCAAAAACGCACGGTCATCGATTGACCCGCAAATGCCTACTGCGCGCCAGTGCGAACCAGTCTCTCACAAAACCAAACCGGTCTCTGGCTCCCGAGCCAAACAACTTTCGGATATTGGAAAATCGACGACAGAGACCGGGGCCAAAAACCGGCCCCAGAGTGCCGCCAACCGCCGGTCACTGCCAGCAAGAGACTGAAACCCCCTCGCTAACCCCCGACACCGCCCCACAATTTCCCGAAATTCGACATAACCCGGTCCACCGCCATATGCGTGGCTGGGGCGGGAGGGATCGAACCTCCGCATGGCGGAATCAAAATCCGCTGCCTTACCGCTTGGCTACGCCCCAATCCGGCCTCTGATTAGGTCGCGCCCGGCGATCCGGCAAGAGCCGCGTTGCCTTCGCCGCCCCAGACCCACCAGCCCGGCCGCGCCAGCCGCACCGCCGCCGCCCGCGCCGTAGCCGCGTCGGCGAACAATGCGAAACAGGTGGCGCCGCTGCCGCTCATCCGGGTCAGCAATTGGCCTGGGGTTGCCGCCAGCGCCGCCAGCGCGCCGCCGATCGGCGGGTGCAGCGCCAGCGCCGCCGCCTGCAAGTCATTGCCGAGACCAGCCAGATCAGCGGCCATCGACGCGGCGTCCGGCCAGGCCGGGGGCAACTGGGCGGCCGACGAGAAACCGCCGGTGCGCGCCTTGAACACCGCCTGTGTCGCCACTGCGCCGCCCGGATTGACCAGCACCAGGCCGAATTGCGGCAGGTTCGGCGCAGCCCCGAGCAGCTCGCCCGCGCCGGCCATCCGCGCCGCCCGCCCCGCCAGACACACCGGCACATCGGCGCCCAGCGCCACGGCGATGGCATGCAACTCCCTCGCCGGCAGATCGAGGCCCCAGAACCCCGCCAGCAGCCGCAGCGCCGCGGCCGCATCGGCCGAGCCGCCGCCGATGCCGGAGGCCACCGGCAGCCGCTTGTCGAGCCGCAGCCGCGCATCCGGCATGATATCCGCAGCTGCCGCCAGCGCCCTGGCGGCGCGCAGCACCAGGTTATCCGCCTCCTCCGCCAGCGCGGTGGCGAACGGGCCCTCCACCGCGAGGCTCAGCCCATCGCCCGGCGCCACCGTCAGCAGATCGCCGACCGCCGGGAACACCGCCAGGCTGTCCAGCAGATGATAGCCATCTTCCCTGCGGCCGGTGACGCGCAGGAACAGGTTGACCTTGGCCGGAGCGGCTTCGTTCGGCACCGGCGTCAGGGCGTCGCCTTGGCTGGCGGCGCGGGCTCGGCCTGGGCCGACGGGATGCCCAGCGCCTTCTCGCCCTCGGCGATCTTCGCCTCCAGCTTGCGCTGATCCGCCGGCTCCGGGCTCAGCGTCATCGCCCGGCGCCACTGGAACTGCGCGTCCAGCTTGCGGCCGACCGCCCAATAGGCATCGCCGAGATGCATGTTGATGGTCGGATCGTTCGGCTCAAGCTCCGCCGCCCGCTCCAACTGCTTCAGGCCGCCGGCGGTATCGCCCTGGCGCAGCATCACCCAGCCGAGGCTGTCGATGATCGCGCCGTCATCGGGTTGCGCCGCGGCGGCCTGCTCGATCAGCTTGCGCGCCCGCGGCAGGTCGCGGTCCTGCTCGGTCAGCGAGTAGCCGAGGTAGTTCATCACGCTGGGCTGGCCCGGCGACAGCGCCAGCGCATGCATCAGGTCGGCCTCCGCCGCCGGCCATTTATGGGCCCGATCCAGCGCGATGGCGCGGCTGTAGAACAGCGGCCAGTCATTGGCGGTCGGATGCGGGATCAGCGCCACCGCCTGGTCATACGCGGCAATCGCCTCGCCATAGCGGGCATGGCCGCGCAGGATGTTGCCGCGCATCACCAGCGGCTCCGGCCGGTCCGGCGCCTCGCGGGCGATCTCGGCCAGCAACGCCAGCGCCCGCTCGGTGTGGCCGGTCTGCTCGGCGATCACCGCCCGGCGCATCTGCACCAGCGGCAGCAGCGGGTCATCGGCGCCCACCGGCGCCAGCACCGCCAGCGCATCGGCCGGATGCTTGCCGGCCAGTGCGATATCGGCCGCCAGCAGGCGCGCGCTGGTCGAATCCGGCCGCAGGTTGAGCGCCAGCCGCAGCAGGACGTTCGACAGCTGGCTGCTCTGCTGCCCGCGCAACGCGGCGGCGAAGGCGGTGTAGACATCGGCCATGCCATCGGTGGCGCGCCGCACCTGACGTTCATCCAGATGCTTCAGCAGGCCGGGCAGCGCCAGCGCCAGTTCCTGGTTGCCGGCCGCCCACTGGCGCAGCTTCGCCTCGGCCTGGGCGCGCCTGCCGTGCCGGGCGTCAAAACTGGTCACCTGGCGCAGCAGCGGCAGGTTGGAGGCCCCGAACGCCGCCTCGGCCTGCTTGTACAGCCGCGCCGCCTCGGTGTCCTTGCCGGCCAGGTCGGCGATCATCGCCGCGTTCAGCACGAACATGCCGCGAAAATTCTTGCCCTGCATCAGCGGCTGCAACTGCGCCAGCGCCCGGTCGTATGCGCCGCCGCCGGCAGTGGCCCAGGCCATCAGCAGCGGCCGGATCACGTCCATCGCGCCCTGGTCGGCCAGCGCCGCGTAGCGCCGTTCGGCCTGCCGCCAGCGCCCGGCCAGGGCGTCGTCGTCGGCCAGCAACAGCTGCGCCGCCTGCAGGCCCGGCAACTCGCGCGCCAGCGCCACCGCCTCGGGCCGGAACGCCAGCAGGTTGGTCAGGAATGCCTGCCGTGTCAGCGCGGTATTGCCGGGATCGGCCAGCAGCAGCCGGTCATAGGCCCGCGCCGCCTCGTTCAGGTCGCCGATCGCCAGCGCATGCCGGGCGATCAACTGCGCCCCGGCCGAGGTGGTGATCGCCACCGGCGCCGAATTCACGCTGCCATCGGAGTCGCCAGGCTGCGCGGCGGCGCAGGCCGACAACAGGGAGAGCACAAGAAGCGCGGAGCGCCGGAACGAACGACCGTGATGCATGCGGAACCCTACCAGCGCGGGCGGCGACGCGCCAAACCTCGCCGCCCATTTAAGCGTGCCGCCGCATTTGCGCCAGCATCCCGGCGCAAACGATACGCACGGTGTCGCCCGGTCACGCCCTGTTGACATGCGCCGGCATGCGATTGCTGCGAGGATCACGCATCCGAATGGCGCTTGGATTCGCAACACCGGCCACACAGACTCAGCCCGCAGGTGCCCGCCATGCCCAGCCCGATCGTGCCGCCCGCCGCGTTTCCGCCGGCACTCCGCTTCGCCGATGTCGACCCGGCCGAGCTTGCCGATGAACAGAGCCGCCCGCTGCTGCCGGCGGCCACACCGCTGCCGGCCGGCGCCTGGACCGCCTATCTCTCCCGCCTGCAGCCCCCGGTGCGCGCCGACCGGCCGCGCGACGCCGGCGCCGCGGCGCTGCTGCGCACCCGGGCCGGCATGGCGGATTTCCTGGTCAGCCTCGGCCCCAGCCCGGCCCGCGCCATGGCGCGCAGCCTGCACCTGATGGACCGCTCCGGCTTCTGGCGCGACGTGCAGCACGAACTCGCGGTGCTGGCGCCGGAAGAACCGTGACCCCGGCCAACGGCTGACGCACGCCACAGCCGATCACCCGGCGCTGGCGGCAACCGATAATCCCTGCACGCCGTGGCGCTCGATCAGCCGCGCCACCAGCCCGGAGGCCTTCGCCGACTCGACGAAATCGGCGAGAAAGGCGGCCGCCTCGGCACGATCGCGCGGGGTGCCGATGGCCTGCTGCACGGTGCTGAAATGGCCCGCCAGGATGCGGCTGCCGGGGAAGCGCTTGGTATCGCTGAGCAGCGCCGGCAGCAGACCGGCCAGTACGTCGAGCCGCTGGTCGGCGAACAGATCGACCGCGCCGGCCAGGCCCTCGGCATGGTGCAGCGTGGCATGGCGAATATTGCGGTCGAGCCACAGCCCGTAGGCGGAGCGGGCGGAGACGGCGATGCGGACGCCCGGCCGGTCGACCTCGGCCAACGCGCCGATCGGCGAGCCGGCCGGCACCAGGTATGTGGCCTCGATCTCGGCATAGGCGGCGGAGAAGGCGATCTTTTCGGCGCGCTGCGGTTCGGCGCCGATCAGGCCGATATCCCACTGCGCCACCGCGTCGGCCAGTTCGCCCGGCGTGGGGAAGGTGATGTAGCGGATCGGCACGCCGATCGCGTCGGCCACGGCGCGCGCCATGTCCGGCGCCACCCCCTGCGGCTCACCACTGGGGCCGCGGCTGCTGACCAGCAGGAAGTTGCTGAGATTGATGGCGGCGCGCAGCGTCCCGGTAGGCGCCAGTTGCGCGGCGATGGCCGCATTCATGCCGGCACCCTCGCCCCGGTGGCCGGCTGGATGACCCCGCCGCGCAGCGCACCGGCGGCGGTGGCGCCCCACAGCGTCTCGAACCCGTCCGGCAGCGGCCGGCTGTTCGGCATCGCCAGCCAGAGGCGGAACAGCAGCCGCTCCTGATGCGTGCTGGCGTCGTCCTGGTAGGCGGTGCGGCCGTGATAGACCAGGTGATTGTTCAGCAACTGGATATCCCCGGCCTCGAACGGCGAATGCAGGCAGGTCTCCTCCGCCACCTCGGCCAGCAGGTCGAGCGCCTCGTTCTGCGCCGCGCTGAGCGGCGGCACGCCGGCAACCTGCTGCGCCTGCTCGACATAGGTGCGGGAATACTGGCTGGTGATGCGGCCGTCGCGGAAGCCGAACACCGGCATGGCGAACACGTTGCTGGCGGCCTGGCCATCCTCGTCGGCCGGGCGCGAGCGCCAGTAGTCCTGGCACAGCAGCGCCAGCAGGTCGGGCCGGCGGGCGAGGATTTCGTTGTGGATGGTGGCGATGCTGGCCAGCTTGGAGACGCCGCCGGCCTGGGCGTTGCGCACGCAGAGCAGCGCGATCACGTCGCAGC
>DATJEA010000318.1:0-4520 GCA_035497095.1 Acetobacteraceae bacterium
TGCGGGTGCAGGTCGTCATGGCCTCGGGGCTCACCAACGCGGTGCAATACGCCAACGTGCAAGGCTCCGCCACCACGGCTGCCAATCTGCGCCTGGTGATGCAGAATGCGACCGGGCTCAACGGGCTCACCGCCACCGTCGCCGGCCCGGGCCGGTACTGCCCATCCGGCTACCCCGTCACCCTCACCCCTCTGGTCAGCGGCACGACCTGCCCTGGCTCCACCCAGCCCGCCAACACCTATGTCGTGATCACCGCCAGCTACCCTTATGTCCCGTTGCTGCCTGGCCTCAGCCAGTTGGTCGCCACCAACGTGGTGCAAACCGCGACCGCGATGCTGCAATGAGTCGCATCCGGCGCCTGCCACGAGATCGCCGCGGCGTGGTTGCGTTGGAATTCGCCATCGTCGGCCCGATTCTTATCTTTCTGCTGCTGGCGATCATCGAGATCTCGCTGCTCGGCTGGACGCAAGTGGTGCTGCAACTCACCGCCGCGCAAACCGCGCGCTGCGTCGGCATCGGCAGTTCCGCCTGCGCGGATTCCACGCAATTCGCGGTCGACACCGCCACCAACTGGCTGTTTGCCAACAGCGTCACCACCGATGGCGTCTCGGTGCTACCCGGCGCCACCTGCGGCAGCGCACCCGGCCATTACGTCAAGGTCACCATCACCTCGCAGTTCCTCGGCACCTCGGCATTGCCGGGGATTCTCGGCGGTGGGCAACTCAGCGCCCAGGCCTGCTACTTCACCGGCGCATGACCCGGCTTTCATAGACCAGCACCCGCCCACCATCGCGCAGGAACGCATCGCACTCGCGCATCCCGATCGCCCCCAGCACCTGGCGCGAGGCGATATTGCTCTCCCGCACCACCGCGATCACCACCTCCAGCCCGGCGCGCTCATGCGCGAAACGCAGCGCCGCCCCGGCCGCTTCGCTGGCATAGCCACGCCCCTGTGCCGCCGCCGTCACCACGAACCGCAATGCGATCCCCCGCCCGTCCGGCCGCTCGTGCAGCCCCACGGTGCCGACGAAATCGCCCGACCCGGCCAGCCGCATCGCCCACATGCCGACGCCGTGGCGGCCCCAGAACATGATGTCCTCGGCAAGGTCCTCGGCCACCTGCGGCCCCGAGCGCACGCCGCCCAACATGATCGCATGCACGCGCGGATCGCCCTTCAGCGCCCGCAGATCGGCCAGATCCGCCCAGGCCACCGGCGTCAGCACCAGCCGCCCGGTGCGCAGGTCGCGATACGGGTTCATCGCCGCAGCAAGGCAAGTGTTCCTTTTTGAAAAAAAGAACCAAAAAACGTCATTCGCCTTGCGCCCATGGAGTCGTGGAAGCCGCGTCCACTCCAATGGATGAAGTTTTTTCGCTTCTTTTTGTTCACAAAAAGAAGACTCTACCTTGCTTTCCGCGCGTCGTCTCTCAGCGTTGCAGCGGCCGGTACTTGATGCGATGCGGCTCGGTGGACTCGGCGCCGAGTCGACGTCGCTTGTCCTCTTCATAGGCCTGGAAATTGCCCTCGAACCACTCCACGTGGCTGTCGCCCTCGAACGCCAGGATATGCGTCGCCAGCCGGTCGAGGAACCAGCGGTCATGGCTGATCACCACCACGCAGCCGGCGAACTCGCTGAGCGCGTCCTCCAGCGCCCGCAACGTATCCACGTCCAGATCGTTGGTCGGCTCATCCAGCAGGATCACGTTGCTCTCGGCCTTCAGCATCTTGGCCAGATGCACCCGGTTGCGCTCGCCGCCGGAGAGAATCCCCACCCGCTTCTGCTGGTCCGAGCCCTTGAAGTTGAACGCCGCCACATAGGCGCGCGACGCCACTGCCCGCTTGCCCAGATAGATCACGTCGGTGCCGCCGCTGATCTCCTGCCAGACAGTATTCTCCGGGTTCAGGCTGTCGCGGCTCTGGTCGACATAGCCGAGCTTCACCGTGTCGCCGATGCGCAGCACGCCGGCATCCGGCTGCTCCTGCCCGGTGATCATGCGGAACAGCGTGGTCTTGCCGGCGCCGTTCGGCCCGATCACGCCGACGATCCCGCCAGGCGGCAGCTTGAAGTTCAGATCATCGATCAGCAGCCGGTTGCCGAACGACTTGCGCAGCCCCTCCGCCTCGATCACCACGCCGCCCAGCCGCGGCCCCGGCGGAATGACGATATCGGCGACTCCGCCCTGCAATTCCTGGCTCTTCTGCAGCATCTCCTCATAGCGCTGGATGCGCGCCCGGCTCTTCGTCTGCCGCGCCCGCGCCGAGGCGCCGATCCATTCCTGCTCGGCGGCCAGCGCCCGCTGCCGGCTGCTCTCCTCTTTTTCTTCCTGCTGCAACCGCTTGCGCTTCTGGTCCAGCCACGAAGAATAGTTGCCCTCGAACGGATAGCCGCGGCCGCGCTCGATCTCCAGAATCCAGTTGGTCACGTTTTCCAGGAAGTAGCGGTCATGGGTGATCACCAGCACGGTGCCGGGGTAATCGCGCAGCGTCTTCTCCAGCCAGGCCACGCTCTCGGCGTCCAGATGGTTGGTCGGCTCGTCGAGCAGCAGCAGGTCGGGCTTTTCCAGCAGCAGCCGGCACAACGCCACCCGCCGCCGCTCGCCGCCGGACAGGCTGTCGATCGCGCTCTCCGGCGGCGGGCAGCGCAGCGCGTCGAGCGCGATCTCCACCCGCCGGTCCAGCTCCCAGCCATCCTCGGCGTCGATCTTCTCCTGCAGGTCGGCCTGCTCGGCCAGCAGCGCGTTCATCTTGTCGTCGTCCATCGGCTCGGCGAACTCCATCGAGATCGCGTTGAACCGGTCGATCGCCGCCTTCAGCTCGGCGAACGCCATCTCGACGTTGCCGGCCACGGTCTTGCTCTCGTCGAGCTTCGGCTCCTGCTCCAGGTAGCCAACCTTCACCCCGTCCGCCGCCCAGGCCTCGCCGCCATACTCGGTGTCGAGCCCGGCCATGATCTTCAGCAGCGTCGACTTGCCGGCGCCGTTCACCCCCAGCACGCCGATCTTCACGCCAGGCAGGAACGACAGCGTGATGCCCTTGAACACCTCGCGCCCGCCGGGGAAGGCCTTGGTCAGGTCTTTCATCACATAGATGTACTGGTAGCTGGCCATGGCTGGCTCCTCGCGACGACAGGGCGGAATGGCCGGTGTTCTACGGGCCGGCGGACGGGGGCGCAACGGGCGCGGGTGGGACGGCGGAATGCGCCCGGCAGGACTCGAACCTGCGACCAAGCCGTTATGAGCGGCCCGCTCTAACCAACTGAGCTACGGGCACAGCGCCGGCCGCGCGGGCAATATCGTCTCCCGCCGCCGCCGGCAACATCTCGCACAACCAGCGCCATATGCAACCTTCCCGAGCTGGCGCCGGTCGATTGCCTGCCCCCGGCTTCTCTGGCATAAGCCGCCGGCAAATGAATACTTCGTCATCCTGGGTCAACCCCGGGGTGACGCCGCGCCGGTTCCGCGCGGGCAGCATCATCAAGGAGGACTGGCAGTGCCTTTGGCATATATGATCGTCATCGCCTGCGGGCTGATCGCCCTGATCTACGGGGCGGTGGCCACCAGACAGGTGCTGGCCGCCGACGCCGGCAACGCCCGCATGCAGGAAATCTCTGCCGCGGTGCAGGAAGGCGCGCGCGCCTACCTCAACCGCCAGTATACCACCATCGCCGCCGTCGGCGTGGTCATCCTGGTCATCCTCGGCGCGATCCTCGGCCTGCATGTGGCGATCGGCTTCGCGCTCGGCGCCATCCTGTCCGGCGTCGCCGGCTATGTCGGCATGAACGTCTCGGTGCGCGCCAACGTGCGCACCGCCCAGGCCTCGCGCCAGGGCATGGCGGCCGGGCTCGATGTCGCGTTCAAGTCGGGCGCGATCACCGGCATGCTGGTGGTCGGCCTCGGCCTGCTCGGCGTCTCCGGCTACTACTTCTACCTGCGCTCCGGCGTGGCCCCCGGCGGCAATCTTCGCCCGGTGCTGGAGGCCATGGTGGCGCTGTCGTTCGGCGCCTCGCTGATCTCGATCTTCGCCCGTCTCGGCGGCGGCATCTTCACCAAGGGTGCCGATGTCGGTGCCGATCTGGTCGGCAAGGTCGAAGCCGGCATCCCCGAGGATGACCCCCGCAACCCGGCCACCATCGCCGACAACGTCGGCGACAACGTCGGCGACTGCGCGGGCATGGCCGCAGACCTGTTCGAGACCTATGCGGTCACCATCGTCGCCACCATGCTGCTCGGCGCGATCTTCTTCAAAGGCGTGGACGCCGACGCCATGATGCTGCTGCCGCTCTTGATCGGCGGCGTCTGCATCATCGCCTCGGTGATCGGCACCTATTTCGTCAAGCTCGGCGCCAGCCAGAACATCATGGGCGCGCTGTACAAGGGCCTGGCCGTCACCGGCATCCTGTCGGTGATCGCCATCGCGCTGGTGATCCACTTCACCACCGGCTTCGCCACCGTGCTCACCATGTCCACCGGCGCCACTGTTTCCGGCATGGGCCTGTTCAAATGCGCGCTGGTCGGCCTCGGCG
>DATJEA010000319.1:0-5953 GCA_035497095.1 Acetobacteraceae bacterium
CGCTAGCCTGGCTCATACCGGCCCCCTGTAAAAGGATGTACGCGATCATCCTGGGGGCGGCGGCGGGCCGGCGCCTTGACCTCACGCAATCCGGGACCGCACGCAATCCGAGGGCGGGCGGGCGGCGCTAACGCCCGCCCGCCGGCGGATCGGCGAGCAGGGCCATGCGCACCAGCTCGGACAGGCTGCCGGCCGCCATCTTGGTCATGACATTGGCGCGGTGGACTTCGACGGTGCGGGCGCTGATGTTGAGATCATGGGCGATGGTCTTGTTCGGGTGCCCGGCCAGCAGGCCGCGCAGCACCTCGTGCTCGCGCGCCGACAATGATGCCAGCCGGTCGCGGGTGCGCGCGGCGAGCTGCTCGCGCTCGCCGTTTCTGGCGTAGTGCGCGATGGCGGCGTCGATGGCGGCCAGCAGCACCTGGTCGTCGAACGGCTTCTCGATGAAATCGAACGCGCCGGCCTTCATCGCCTCCACCGCCAGGCGTACGTCGCCGTGGCCGGTCATGACGATCGCCGGCATGGCGACGCCCTGCTGGCGCAGCCGGCGCAGCAGTTCCAGCCCGTCGATCTCCGGCATGCGCAGATCGGTGACGACGCAGCCGGGCTGCAGGCCGGCAAGTGCTGCGAGGAAGGCGACGGCGGAGTCGTAGGTCCGCACCGCGAGGCCGGCCGTGGTGAGCGAGAAGGCCAGCGACTGGCGCGCCCCCTCATCGTCGTCGATCAGATGGATCACCGCGTCAGGTGTCATCGCCGGCGTCGTGCTGGCTGATCCGCCGCGCCAGCGTCAGGCAGAAAATCGTCCCGCCGCGCGGGTTGGCTTCGGCCCACAGCCGGCCGCCATGCGCCTCGATGATGGTGCGCGAGATCGACAGGCCGACGCCCATGCCGTGCGGCTTGCTGGTGACGAAGGGCTGGAAGAGGCGGGCGGCGATCTCCGCGGCGATCCCCGGCCCGGTATCGGCGACGCGCAGTTCGGTGGTTTCGGCGTCGAGCGGCCGGCCGGTCACCAGCAATTCGCGGGTGGCGCAGTCCTGCATCGCCTCGAACGCATTGCGGATCAGGTTCAACAGCACCTGCTGGATCTGGATGCGGTCGACGAACACGCAGCCGATCCGCCGGTCGACATCGAAGGTGACGCGCACGCCGGTCTGCCTGACGCCGATCAGCGCCAGCGCGCTGGTCTCATCGATCAGTTGCGCGAGGTCTTCGAAATGGCGTTCGCTTTCGCCGCGGGCCACGAAATCGCGCATGTGGCGGATGATCTGGCCGGCGCGCAACGCCTGTTCGGTGGCCTTCTCCATCGCCTCCAGCGCCAGCCGCGCGCCCTCCGGCTGGGCGCCGGCCAGCAGGCGGCGGCCGCCATTGAGGTAATTGGCGACCGCCGACAGCGGCTGATTGAGTTCGTGCGCCAGGGTCGAGGCCATCTCGCCCAAAGCGCTGTAGCGCGACATGCGGATCAGCTCGCCCTGCATGTCGCGCAGCCGCTGCTGCGACGCTTCCCGCTCGCTCAGATCGCGCACGAAGCCGGTGAAGGCATGCCGCTGGCCGGAGCGGACTTCACCCACCGTCAATTCCATCGGGAAGGTCGAGCCGTCCTTGCGCAGCCCGACCAGGATGCGGCCGATGCCGATGATGCGGCGCTCGCCGGTGGCCAGATAGCGCCGGAGATAGCTGTCATGATGCTGGCGATGCGGCGGCGGCATCAGGATGCTGACATTGCGGCCGATCACCTCGTCGGCCGGGTAGCCGAACTGGCGCTCGGCGGTGGCGCTGAACAACTGGATGATGCCCTGCGGGTCGATCACGATCATCGCGTCCGGCACGGTGGCGAGCACCGATTGCAGATGCGCCTCGCGCTCGGCCAGCGCCATCTGGCCGCGCTTGCGGGCGGTGATGTCGCGCGCCACCTTCGACGCCCCGATCATCCGCCCGTCATTGCCCCACAGCGGCGAGACGGTGAGCGACACGTCGATGATGACGCCGTCCTTGCGCCGGCGCCTGGTCTCGAAATGCTCGATGCGTTCGCCTCGCCGCAGCCGGCTCAGGATGCTGTGCTCCTCGTCCTGCTGACCCGGCAGCAGCAGCAGGGCGATCGAGCGGCCGATCATCTCCCCGGCCGGATAGCCGAAAATCGTCTCGGCGCCGGCGTTCCAGTCGGTGACGATGCCATCCAGCGTCTTGGCGATGATGGCGTCCTCGGAGGAGGCGACGATTGCCGCCAGCCGGGCGTTGGCCGCTTCGGCGGCCTTGCGGCGGCCGATCTCGATCAGGATGCCGCGCGCTTCGCGGCTGCCGGCGCCGCTGCCGATCCGGCCGCGCAGCCGCAGCCAGTGCGCGGGGCCATCGGGTCCGGTCGTACGGAAATCGAAGTCGAAGGCCTGCTGCGGCCCGGCCGCATGCAGCGTGGCGGCGACGCTGGCGCGGTCGGCGGGATGGATGCGGGCCAGAAACGCCGCGAACGCGACCTCGCCGGCAGGAAGCTCCAGCAGCCGCTGCGCCACCGCCGAGGCATGCAGCATCCCGGCCGCCTGATCCCAGCGCCAGGCGCCGACGCCGGCCGCCGCCATGGCGAGCCCGGCGTCGGTGTCGTCAGCGGCGGCGTCGGCGGGGTCGCGGAGCGGTTCGGCCATCGAGCCTCGCGATCATCAAGTTGCATCACCAGCGGCGGCGGTTATATCGCCAAATCGAGGCATCCGCATCTCTTTCGCGGCGCGGCGCCGAAGCCGCCGCGGGTCATCGCCGCCGCATCAGCCCGGCAGGTTGACCAGGATATCGCCGCCTTCGACCTTGACCGGGAAGGTCTTGATATCCTCCTCGATCGGGGCGCCCTGCCCGGCCCCGGTGCGCACGTCGAACTGGCCGGCATGCAGCGGGCATTCGATGATGCAGCCTTCCAGCCAGCCATCGGAGAGCATCGCGAAGGCGTGGGTGCAGATATTGTCGGTGCAGTAGACCTCGCCGTTTTCCAGGTGGTAGAGCGCCAGTTGCAACGCTCCCACGTCCACCGACTGGACGCTGCCCGGCGCCACATCGGCCAGCGCCGCGACGCGCACCCAGTTTCCTGCTTCACTCATGCCTGGTCAGCCCCTCGATTGCGGTTCGATGCGCCATCATGCCGCAACCGATGCGGGCTGTCGCCCCGCCCGCAAGCTGTCGCCCTGCAAGGAGTCGCCCGGCCGCATGTCAGAGTTGGTCCATATCATCATCGGCGCCGGCCAGGCTGGCGGGCATGCGGCGATCGCCATGCGCGAGGCCGGCTTTGGCGGCCGCATCCTGCTGATCGGCGACGAGCCGCACCGGCCGTATGAGCGGCCGCCGCTGTCCAAGGAGATGCTGATCGCCGCCGAACCGCCGCCGCCGCTGTGGTTCCACAGCGAGCAGCGCTATGCCGAGCGGGCGATCGAGACCCGGCTGGGCAGCCCGGTGGCGGCGATCGATACCGTGGCGCAGCGCGTGCTGCTGCGAAACGGCGCGCGGCTGGCCTATGACCGGCTGCTGCTGGCCACCGGCGGGCGGGCGCGGCGGCTGGCGATTCCCGGCGGCGAGCGCATGCTGCTGCTGCGCACGCTGGAGGACGCCCGTGCGCTGCGCGCCCGGCTGCGGCCCGGCCTGCGCGTCGCCTGCATCGGCGCCGGGGTGATCGGGCTGGAGATCGCCGCCGCCGCCACCCAGCGCGGCTGCGCGGTCGAGGTGATCGAGGCCGGGCCGGCGCCGATGGGCCGCTCGCTGACGCCCGATTTCGCCGCCTGGATCGCGGCCCTGCATCGCGCCGCCGGGGTTCGGCTGCACTTCAACGCCACGGTGCAAGGCATTGAACCTGATCGAGTGATCTGCGCCGACGGGCTGGTGGTCGAGGCCGATCTGGTGGTCGCCGGGGTGGGCATGCAGCGCAACACCGCCCTCGCCGAGGCGGCCGGGCTGGCCGTCGATGGCGGCATCGTGGTCGATGAATTCGGCCGCAGCAGCGTGGCCAACATCTACGCCGCCGGCGATGTCGCGGCGTTCTGGCACCCGCGCTACGGCCGGCGGTTGCGGCTGGAAAGCTGGCGGCATGCGCAGAACCACGGCATCGCCACCGGCCGCGCGATGGCCGGGGTGATGGAGCCGTACGACGAAATCCCGTGGTTCTGGAGCGACCAGCACGGCGCCAACCTGCAAATGGCCGGGCTGCTGGACGGCGCCAGCACCGATGTCTGGCGCGGTGCCGCCACCGGCCGCAGCTTCGCCGCCTTCCATCTGGACGCGGCCGGCCGGGTGCTGGCGGCCACCGGGGTCAACGCGATGCGCGAAATCCGCGCCGCCCAGGCGATGATCCGCGCCGGCCGCCCGGTGGACGCGGCGGCGCTGGCCGACCCCGCCGGCAACCTGCAAAAACTCGCCAAAGGGTAGCCGGTTCAGCCGCGCCTGGCGACCGCGGCGAAGCCCGCGTCGGCGGCCTGCAACGCCAGTTCGATGTCCTTTCTGCCGTGCGCGGCGGACAGGAACATATTGTGCTTGGGGTGAAAATACGCACCGGCCGCCAGCGCCGCCGAGCAGAACGCGTTGCCCAGCGCGAAATCGGCGTCGCCGTCGAACTGCATCAGCGGCATCTGCACCGGGCCGCTGTGATGCACCGCAATGCCATGCCGTTGCGCCAGTCTGCTCAACCCGTCGCGCAGCATCTGGCCGGACGATACCATGGTGGCGATGCCATCCTCGTCGAGCAGCGTGCGGATGGTGGCGATGCCGGCCGCCATCGGCACCGCGGCGGTCCAGAACGAGCCGGTGGCATAGAGTTTGGTCGCGGCGTCGCGGAACCGGTCGGTGCCGGCCACCGCCGCCAGCGGGTAGCCGTTGGCGATCGCCTTGCTCCAGGCCGACAGGTCCGGCCGGATGCCGATTCCCTCCCAGCTGCCGCCGGAATGCAGCCGGAAGCCGGCGCGCACGTCATCGAGGATCAGCGCCGCGCCGCTGGCGTCGCACAGCGCGCGCAGCCGGCGGGCGAACTCCGGCTCGGGCAATTCCTGGGCGCGGCCGAAATCATGCCGGAGCGCCGCCACCAGCACGCCGGCCAGGTCATCGCCGGCCTGCGCCGCAGCAGATTCAAGGCTCTCCGCGTCGTTGTAGTCGTACTGGATGATATGCGCGCGGTCCTCGCTGGTGACGCCGACCAGCGACGGCGAGCACCACGGCACCGCGCCGTGATAGGAGCCTCTGGCGACCAGCAGCTTGCGCCGCCCGGTGGCGGCGCGCGCCAGGGTCGCGCAGGTGGTGGTGGCGTCGGTGCCGTTCTTGGCGAACTGCACCCAGTCGGCATGCGCGATGGTCGCCACCAGCAGTTCCGCCAGTTCCACCATCGCCTCGCCCGGCCCGTTCTGGCAGTCGCCGCGCTCGGCCTGGGCGCGCGCCGCCCGCTCCACCGCCGGGTGCCGGTGGCCGACGATGATCGGGCCCCAACTGCACATGAAATCAACGTATTCGCGGCCGTTCACGTCGCGGATGCGGCAGCCCTCGGCGGACTCGAAGAACTGCGGGTAACCCTCTGGCAGGCCGGCGGCATTCTGGTGCCCCCACATGCCGCCGGGCACCACCCGCGCGGCGCGGGCGCGCAGGGCGGAATCCTTTTCGTTCAACAGCATTTCGTCTCCTGCGGATTTCTGCGCAACATGCTAGGCGGTATCCGCGACTGGTGCCAGATTGAGCGGTATCGCGCAGGGGGCGAGAGGCTGGATGCGAAACAGGATCAGGATGGGCAGTTGGCCGGTCGCGGCGCTGCTGGGCACGCTGGCGCTGGCCGGATGCGCCAGACCGGGCCCGACCGAAGGCATGCCGACACCGCGCCTGGCGGACGCGGCACTGGAAGCCGGCTATCCGCAGATGGCGCTCAGCGTCGCCGACCACATCCTGGCCCGCGACCCGCGCAACGTGCCGGCGCTGGTGGCGCGCGGCGACGCGCTGCTCAACAGCGGGC
>DATJEA010000320.1:0-1695 GCA_035497095.1 Acetobacteraceae bacterium
GCGTTGGGGATCATGAGCGCAGCACCTTGCGGGTGTAGAGGACGTAGAACACCAGCAGGGTGATGGCGAAACCATACCAGGTCATGGCGTATTCGAGGTGGTTGTTCGGCGGCTGCGGCAGGTGCTGCGCCGGCGCCGGCATGCCGGAGGGCGGCGTCTTGCCCATCGCGACGATGGCGAACGGGGTGACCGCCGGCAGGCCGAGCGCGCGGGCGATGGTGGCCGGCGCCAGCGTGTAGAAGCGGCGGGCCTTCGGGTCGTCGGTCGCCGAGAATGGGCCGGGTTTGGCCGGCGGATGCATGTAGCCGACCACGGTGACAGGGCCGGCGGGTGGCGCCGCCTCGGCCTCGGCCGGCAGCGGCACCCAGCCGCGATCGACCAGGATCGGCAGTGCGCCCGGCCGGTCCAGCACCGCGATCTGCTGGGCGCCGAGCATCAGGCCCTGCCTCGTATTGCCGGTTTGCGAACCGTAATAGGCCAGCAGGCCGGGCCGGAACGTGCCGCTGACGCTGAGCCTGGTATAGGGCGCCGGCGTGGCGCCGAGCGGGACCGGCGGCTGCGACTCGGCGCGGGCGATCTGGTGCAGGATGCCAAGCTTCCATTGCAGCCGCTCGACCTGCCAGGTGCCGAGCCCGAGCAGCACCGCCAGCATCACCACGGTGGAGAGCGTCGGGACCACCAGTCGACGAACACGCGAACTCATAGCCCCATCTCGGTGGCGCGGTGGCGGTATTGCAGCGCGACCAGCCCCGCCTTCATCGGCCGCATCAGCGCCACGCTGCCGGGCAGGATGATGGCGGGCCAGAGCAGCGCATGCACCCAGAACGGCGGCTCGAAGCGGAATTCCACCCAGAACGCCAGACCGACCACGATCGCGCCCAGCAGGAAGATCACCAGCACCGCCGGGCCGTCGCCGGAGTCATGCGCCCGCAGATCCAGCGCGCAGACCGGGCAGGCGTCGCGCACCGTGAGCAGCCCCTGGAACAGCTTTCCCTTGCCGCAGCGCGGGCAGCGGCAGCGCAGCGCGGCCTGCCACCAGGGCGGCGGCGCTGGCTCGGTCACGATCACTCGGCGGCGATAACGCCGTGGCCCCACCAGTAGATGCAGATGAACAGGAACAGCCACACCACGTCCACGAAATGCCAGTACCAGGCCGCCGCCTCGAAGCCGAAATGCCGCGAGGGCGTGAAGCCGCCGCCCACCGCGCGGAAGTAGCAGACGATCAGGAACAGCGTGCCGACGATGACGTGGAAGCCGTGGAAGCCGGTGGCGAGGAAGAACACGCCCGGATAGACGCCGCCCCACAGGTGGAACGGGGCGTGGGTGTATTCCACCACCTGGAAGAAGGTGAAGCTCAGCCCCAGCAGCACGGTCAGCGCCAGACCGGTCAGCAGGCCTTTGCGGTCGCCCTCCAGCAGCGAGTGATGCGCCCAGGTGACGGTGCAGCCGGACAGCAGCAGGATCATGGTGTTGAGGAACGGCAGGTGGAACGGATCGAAGGTCTCCACCCCGGCCGGCGGCCAGACCGCGGCGCCGGTGACGCCCAGCACATGCTCGGGGAACAGCGCGAAATGGAAGAACGCCCAGAAGAAGGCGACGAAGAACATCACCTCGCTGCAGATGAACAGCGCCATGCCATAGCGCAGGCCGAGCCGCACCACCGGGGTGTGCAGGCCGGCGGTGCGGCTCTCCCGG
>DATJEA010000321.1:0-1756 GCA_035497095.1 Acetobacteraceae bacterium
GCGCCGGTGTGGCCGCGGTCGCCGCCCGCCACCGGGCGTTGGCGCCGCTGCTGGTACTGGTCTGGATCCGTCTGCGCCGCACCCTGGCGCGGCTCGACCGTCTCGCGCTGCGCTGGCAGCAGGGCCGCCTCCACCCGCGTCCGCGCCGCAGCCGGTCCCCGCGCCGGCCGCCGCAGATCCACCCGGCCGAGGCCTGGCGCCACCGCCGCACGCCGCGGGGTCATGCCTGGCTGATCCGCCTGCACCAGCCGCTGGCGCAATACGCGCCGCGCATCCAGCTTCTGGTCGATGATCCCGAAATCGCCGCCCTCTGCGCCGCCGCCCCGCAAGCCGGCCGGCTGCTGCGCCCGCTCTGCCGGATGTTCGCCGTAGCACCCCCGGCCTACATCGCCCGCCCCGCTCCGCCACCCCGTGTCCGGCCCCGCCAACCCAGGCCGCACAAACCCGAGCCGCCGCCCTTCGCCGAACACTCGCCGCATCGCTGGCCGTTCCTCCCGCCCCGGCTGCGCCTGCGCGTGCCCGGTCTCCGTCGCCCGAAACCGCCCGACTGAGCGCGGGTGCGCAGGGGAGAAAGGCAAGGAAGGTCTTCTTTTTGTGAACAAAAAGAAGCAAAAAAACGTCATGACGGCGCGCAGCACCCTGGCGGATGAAGTTTTTTGCGCGCGCTTTTCACAAAAAAGCGCTGCCTGCTTCCTTCACCCCCAGCCGCGCCGCGGCAATCGCCACATAGGCCGGGTCAAGCTCGATGCCGATCCCCGCGCAACCCTGCTGCCGCGCCGCCAGCAGCGTGGTGCCGGTGCCCATGAACGGGTCGAGCACCACCGCCCCCGGCTTGCCGTGCAACTGGATGCACCAGCGCGGCAGGTCGAGCGGAAACGTGCCGGGGTGGTGGAACTTCTCCGCCCGGCTCTGCACCGTCTGGTACGGAATGAACCAGGTATTGCCGCGGCAGCGCAGGTCCCTGGCATGGCCGCGCCGGGCGATGTTGGACTTGTCCTTGAACGGCACCCCGACCGCCAGCCGGTCCAGCCGCACCTGCCCGTCCAGCGTCAGGTGGAAGATGTGCTCGTGCGCGTGGTTGAGAAACCGGGCGCCGCCCACCGGCTTGTAATGCCCCACCGAATCGCCCGGCAGCGCGATCGCCTTGATCCAGGTGATGTGGTTCTGCAGCACGAACAGCGCCCGGAGCCGCACGATCAGTTCGAACGGCAGCCACGGCCGGCTGGAACTGCCGGAGATGTTGAGGAAGAACGACGCATCCGGCCGCATCACCCGGCGCAGCGCGGCGGCCACACGCACCATCCAGTCGAGATACTCGCCCTCCTCGCGCCGGTCCCGATAGGCGCTGTAGCCCAGGTTCAGGTTGTACGGCGGCGAGGTCACCACCACATCCACCGACGCTGCCGGCATCCCGGCCAGCACCGCGAGGCAGTCGCCGGTCAGCAGCCGCGGCGCCGGCGGCGGGTCGGCCACCGCTCAGCGCGTCGCCAGCGGCGCCGGTTTCGGCAGCAGGATATACAGCGTGCCGTATTGCCGCATCCGCCCGGCGCGCTCCTCGGCATCCTTGCCCCAGCCGAAGAAGATGTCGCCGCGGGTCGGCCCGAGAATGGCGCCGCCGACGTCCTGCGCCAGCATCACCTGGCGGATCGGGCTGCCATCCACCGAGTCGCGGGTATCGACGAACAGCGGTGCGCCGAGCGGGATGAAGCTGTTATCCACCGCCACCGAACGCATCGGCGACAGCGGCGCGCCGAGC
>DATJEA010000322.1:0-3687 GCA_035497095.1 Acetobacteraceae bacterium
CCGCTCGCCCTCTACGGCGACCCGCTCAGCCGTGGCCGCGCCCAGGCCGCACGCTGTCCGGACAGCATCGCCGCCGTCCGCGCCCAACTCACCGCCCGGCTCGACGGCGCCGCGGCACTGCTCGCCCAGCCGCATGTCGCCCGATTTCTGGCGGCGCAATGGGATTTCGCCCGCCGCGAGGACCCCGCCGGCATGGCCGAGATGGACGGCGTTGCCGAGGGCTACGGCCTCGCCCCACGCGAGTTGTTCGCCTTCCTGCATGCCGGCCAACTCACCGGCCTGCCGGATGACGGCTGCACCGCCTGGGCGTATGTCGACCCGCAGCACGGCGCCATGCTGGTCAAGAACCGCGACCTGCGCGGCGCCGCGCTGCCGTTGCAGCGCGTGTTTCTGCAGCGGGACCCGGCCTGGGGTGGCCGCAGCGTGCTGTGCGTCGGCAGCCTCGGCGCCCCCGGCGCCTATTCCAGCGGCATCAACTCGGACGGTTTCGCGCTGGTCGACACCCAGGTGGTCACCTGCGACCAGGGCGTCGGCCTGCTGCGCTACTTCCTGATGACCCGCCTGCTGGCCACCTGCGCCACGGTGGAGGCGGCGATCGCCGCGCTGCACGCCACCGCCCATGCCGGCGGCGGCACGCTGGTGCTGGCCGACGCCAGCGGCGCCATCGCCACGGTGGAGATCGGCCACTCCCACATCGCCGTGCAGCCCGCCCGCACCGGCTGGCTCGCCCGCACCAATCATTTCCTCGCCGCCGACCTGGCCAAATCGCTGCTCGCCACACCCGGCGGCCCGGACCTGTCGCAAGCCCGCCTCGCCCGCCTTACCGCTTGGCTTGAGCATCGTAGCACTCCGCCCACCGTGGATGACGCCGCCCGCTTCATGGCCAGCCATGACGGCGCAGCCGGCCCTGGCCCGTGCCGCCACGGCCAGGAAGGCGGGTCCACCACCGTCTCCTGCGCCATCTTCACCTGCCGCCCAGGCACGCTCGATTTCGCGCACGGAAACCCCTGCGAAGCCGCCTGGACCCGGTATGCTCCACCGGAGCACCATGAGGCAGGGAACACGGATGGCGTACGAGACCGGGCTGGTCGGTGAGCATCCATCGATCGTCGAAACCCGCCGGCTGATCGCTCGCGTGGCGCGCAGTCCGGCGCGCACCGTGCTGCTCTATGGTGAAACCGGCACCGGCAAGGGGCTGGTGGCGCGCATGCTGCATCAGCAATCGGCACGCGCGCAGCGTCCGTTCATCGACGTAAACTGCGCCGCGATCCCGGAAAATCTGCTCGAATCGGAGCTTTTTGGCCATGAAAGAGGGGCTTTTACCGGTGCTTTGAGCAAAAAAATCGGCCTGATCGAGGTCGCCGACAAGGGTTCGATCTTCCTCGACGAAATCCGCGAGCTGTCGCCGGTGCTGCAGGCCAAGCTGCTCACCCTGCTGGACACGCTGACCTTCCGGCGGGTCGGCGACATCAGGCCGATCCATGTCGATGTGCGCTTCATCGCCTCGACCAACCAGATCCTGCTCGGCGAGGTGAAGGGCGGCAAGTTCCGCGAGGACCTGTACTACCGGCTGCAGGTGGTCGCCATCAATATTCCCGCGCTGCGCGAGCGCGGTGACGATGTGTTCATCCTGGCCGAACACTTCATGCGCAAGTTCAGCGCCCGCTATGAGCGGGTGATCACCGGTTTCGATGCGGAGGTGCGCGATATCTTCCACCGCTATCCCTGGCCGGGCAATGTGCGCGAGCTGGAGAATTTGATCGAGCGGATTTTCATCCTGGAGGACGATCCGCGCATCATGGTCCGCCATTTGCCCGCCCGCATCCTGCGCGACGCCAGCGCCAGCCCGCCGCAGCCGGCGCCGCCGGGGGTGCAGGACTTCGAGCGCGCCACCCAGGCCTTCCAGCAGCAGCTGATCCGCCAGGCGCTGGACCAGGCTGGCGGCAGCCTCGGCGAGGCGGGGCGGCTGCTCGGCCTGTCGCGACATGCGCTGCGCCACCAGATGCTCAAGCTCGGCCTGCGCTGATCGCACGCATTGGTGCGTGTAACGCGCGCCGAACGCCGCTCGGGTGCCGCGGCCGCCGCCCGGCCGGGCTGGCACGGCGGATGCATTCGGTTTTGCCAACACTTCCAGCGATCGAGGTACCGATGCAAAGCGCCCGGATCATCTGCCCGAATGGCCATCTCGGCTTCGCGCCGCTGAAGCCCGAAAGCTTCGCGCTCGGCGTCGCCGCCGGCCCCGACTTCATCGCCGCCGACTCCGGCAGCGACGATATCGGCCCCGGCCCGCTCGGCTCGGACACCAGCACCAGCCCGCTGGCCTGGCAGACCCATGACCTGGAAGCCATGCTGCTCGCCGCCCGCGCGCGCGGCGTGCCGATGATCATCGGCTCGGCCGGCGACACCGGCACCAACAGCCGCGTCGACCTCTATGTCGGCATCATCCGGGAACTGGCGCGCAAGCACGGCCTGGCGAAGTTCAAGCTCGGCTGGTTCTATTCCGAGGTCGATCGCGAGATGCTGCGCGGCAAGATCCGCGGCGGTGATGCGATCGAGGGGCTGGACGGCCGGCCGGCACTCAACGAGGCCGAACTGGATGCCACCAGCCGCATCGTCGCCATGGCCGGGGTGCATCCGTTCATGACGCTGCTTGAGCAGGGGGCGGACGTGATCATCGGCGGGCGCAGCAGCGACAGCGCGATCTTCGCCGCCGCCGCGCTCTATCGCGGCCATTCCGAGGGGCTCGCGTACTATCTCGGCAAGGTGCTGGAATGCGCCTCGTTCTGCGCCGAGCCGTATGGCGGCAAGGAGACCGTGCTGGGCGAGATCGTCGATGGCGGCGTGCATGTCACCGCGATGCACCCGAACCAGCGCTGCACCGTCGCCTCGGTGGCCGGGCACGCGATGTACGAGCGCTCGAACCCGTATTACGAATATGTCGCCGGCGGCCTGCTGGACATGAGCGAATGCCACTACGAACAGATTTCCGCCAAAACCACGCGAGTGACCGGGCCGAAATTCGTGCCGGCCGGGCGCGTGCGGGTGAAGCTGGAAGGGGCCGCCAAGATCGGCGAGCGCTATATCGGCATGGCCGCGGTGCGCGACCCCTACACCATCGCCCATATCGACGCGGTGATCGGCTGGGCCCGCCAGCAGGTGCGCGAGCGCTTCGGCGAGACCGGCTATGAGCTGACCTACACCGTCTATGGCCGCGACGGGGTGATGGGCGCATTGGAGCCGGTGAAGACGCCGGCGCATGAACTCTGCATCGTGGTGCAGGGTGTGGCGCCCACCAAGGCGATGGCCGAGGAGCTTTGCATCACCGGCACCCGGCAGATGTTTTACGCCCGGCTGCCGGAGGTGAAGGGCACCGCCGGCTCGGTCGCCTTCGCGCTCGACGAGGTGTTGCCGGCCTCGGCCGCCTATCGCTGGAGCGTGAACCACACCGTCGCGGTGGACGACCCGATGGAGCTGTTCCCGGTCCATCTGTCCGACGCCGGCAGCTGAGGAAACCCGTTATGCAGACCATGAAGCTCAGCGAGTTGGCCAAGACCATCCGCAGCAAGAATGCCGGCGTCGACCGGATCACCTTCGACATCATCTTCCGCGATGCGCGCACCTACCAGGCGGTGCGCCGCAGCGGCGCGGTGACGCGCGAGACGGTGCTGGCGCTGTTCGGCCTGCCAG
>DATJEA010000323.1:0-21420 GCA_035497095.1 Acetobacteraceae bacterium
GGCTGGTGATGTCGAGCTTGGACCGCTCCAGATCATGCACCGCTTGCAGGTCGGCCAGTTGCCGCGCCTGCTCGGCCGGACTGCTGCCGGCCAACTGGCCTTGCAGGTTCAGTGTCTCCAGGCTCTGGCGCTGCGCCAGGATCATGCCGGTCAACTGCTGGTCCTGCGCCGCCGTATCGGCGCGCCGTGTCGCGGTGCCGATCCGGGTCGAGAGGCCGCCGAGCAGCGCCTTCAGCCTCGGGTCATCGGTCGCCTCGGCCGCCGCGCGCAGTTGCGCGGTGAGCTGCCGGACCTGCTCCTCGACCTCGGCCACATGGCCGGCCTGGAAGCCGCCGCGCAGCGCCGCCGCGATCCGCTCGGCCGCCGCCGCCTGTTCCTCCAGTTGCAGCGCCTGGTCGGCGCCGGAGGTCGCGGTTTGCGCCGCCTGGCGATCGAGGATGGCGCGGGCCAGGGCACTCTCGTTGACGCCCGCTTGCAACGCCGCCTGGCCATGCGCCTGGGCCGCCGCCGAGGCACGCAGCATCGCCGCCCGGCCCTGTTCCGAGGCCGCCACCGCCGCGATCGCCGCCGCCGTCTCGGCGGTCATGCTCGCCGTGTCCTGTGCGCGCGCCGCGGCCTCGGTTTTCACCGCCTCGGCCACCCGCCGGCGAATGAACTCCTCACGGTTCTTGCCGGTGATGTTGTTCTGGTCGGCCTCATGTTCGGCGGCGATCTGCGCGATCATCGCCGGCCGCTGGGCGATGCCAACGGCCAGCACCCGCTGCTGATCGCGGTAGCTCTGCGTCAGGTCATCGACCAGTTTGGCCTGGCGCGCGCTCTCCTTGGCCGACGTGCTGTCGCCGCCCGGCGTATCGGCGGCGCCGCCGGTCACCACGCCGCCACCCAGCATCAGCGCCGCGCGCTGGTCGGCATCGGCATGGCCCAGCGCCGACAGCCGGCGATTGGCATCCGCCAATTGCTTTTGCAGGAACGGGATCGCCGCCGCCGGCGCCACCTTCAGCGCCTGCTCGGCCCGCGCCTTGTCGGTCAGCGCCACCGCCAGTTGCGCCTGGGTGCTGACCGCCGGGGTGATCTCCTTGATGGCGGCGGCGGCGAGCTTGGCGGCGCCGGCGATCGTCGCCAGGAACGCCTGCACGAACGAGCTCTGCGCCAGTTCCCTGGAGAAGTCGCTCCAGGCGCCGCCCATCTCGCGGAACGCCTGAGTGATCTCGCCGACCTTCTTCGTGTCGGCGCCGCCGATCTGATCGGCCAGCCGGCCGGTGGCCAGCCGCAGCGCGTCGGCGCGCTGGCCATGCTCCAGCATGGTCCGTACCTGCTCGCGCTCGGTCACGGTCAGGAAATTCAGCGCGTCATCGAGCTTCTTGATGCCGGCATAGCCGCTGGTGAACGCATCGGAAAGCTGCTTGGCCGCGTCACCGATGCCGGTGCCCTGCACCGCTGCCAGCGCCGGCAGCGCCGCGTAGTCGAGGCCGACCGGCACTCCGGTTATACCGGCGCTGGTCGTGCGGCGGATAGGGCAGCGGCGCGTCCGCCGCCGTGATGTCGTCAGCCATGTCTCACACCGATCCCTGCTGATAGGCGGTGGAAAAGCTCTCCTGCCAGGCCACGAAACAGCCGCGCGATCGCCGACAGCGCCCAGGCGTCGGAGAACTCCACCACTCCCTCGGCCTCGGCGAACTCCGCCGGTCGCAGCCCTTTGATCGCCGGCGGCTGCGCGCCGAGGAAGCCGACATGGCGCAGGTAGTAGGCGCCGGGCTTCGGGTTGGCCGGGCTGTCCGGCAGGTAGAACGATGCCGAGACGTGCTTGAAGCGCCCGGCGCGCACCAGCTCGGCAAACGCCGGGTCAACCTGGCGCGGCATCGCCTCCAGGCCGCCCCCCTTGCCGGTGGCCAGGCCTTCAACCCAGCCATAGGCCGGCGCATCGGTGCGCGGATGGCCCACCACGATCGGCGCCTCATGCAGCGCCGGATCATAGGCGGCCGCCGCCGCCGCCAGGTCGCTCTCGGAGAACGCGATCTGCCGCCCGTCCATCGCGGTATGCCGGCCCGGCCGGAAGATTTCGATTGGCTGCATCTGCCCTTGCGGCGCTGTGCTCATGCGGGGCAGGATAGGGATGCGCCTCAAGGCACCGCAGGCTGACAGATGTCAGCCCCGATCACCCTCAATCGGGCGCCGCGCCACAAGCCCCACAGAAGCCCGCACAACCCCGCCGGCCCAACTGCCCCACCGACCTCGCAGAACGCGCACAGCCCCGTTTTACGGCCGCTTATCGGGGGTCTTTGCCTGCATGCCCGATCCCCCGCCGCGGCTGACCGGCAATCGTCGCTGGAAAACCGCGATGCGGCCGATTATATATCGGATCGGAGTTGTGTGATTAGCCACCCGGTGCCGGGGTCAGAGGCGTCACACAGGCAAACGCGGCACCGCGGTTGCCCCCGTCTCTCCTCCCCGACCTCGCCTATCCGATCCGACTATACAGCCGAACACCGTAGCGGGCGCGTGCGTCCAGATAGGCGGCTGCGTCGGCATTCAGATGATCGGCTTTGGGCGCGAAGATGGTGCGGCCCAGCCAACTGCGCTGACTGGTCCACTCGAACGCCGCCAGCCCAGCCATCTGTCGCCCTTCGATCTCGAACCGGGCGAGCGCACGGCGGCGCACGAACACCCGACCCGCCGCATCGGTCTCCAGCGCCGCCCAGACCTCATCGGGGTCGCGCAGCAGGTCGGCCAGCACCAGCAAATATGGCCGTCGCATGCCGCGATCGACTTTGGTGATGCCATAGCGGTTCTGGAACATCCCCGGCCCGATCACCAGCCGGCCCCCGGCATGATCGTCGATCGCCGCCGGATGATCGGCGGTGGCGCCGAATTCGCCCAGGAAGGCGTCGATCGCATCCTGATCGCTGATATCGTCCGGCAGCAGCCGATTGACGGAGACGCTGCGCGCCGGCGGCAGTTCGGGTAGCGCCGCGGGTGCGGGCTGGAACGTGTCGCGCTTCGCCAACTCATCCACCGCCGCCTTGCGCGCGATCGGGGCCACGAAGCCCTGTTCGAGATCGTCGGCGAGCTGCGGCACGAACGGCGCCTCCAGCACCGCGCCAGGGTTATGCTCGAAGCCGGGATCGATCCCGGCCGGCACCGCCTTGATCGCATCTGTGCTGCCGCGCGGATCGACCTTCTGCGGCACCAGGCCGGGGTCGAGATCGTTGGCGGTCACCTTCCAGTCGTGCCGGCGCAGGTCGCGATCGGAGACGCTCATCACCGTGCAGCGGCAGCTCCAGCCGTTCGGCGGATAGTGCGTCTTCCACCAGTCCGCCTGCACCGGCAGGATGCGGCCATGCCACTCGCGGTGCAGCCGGCGGGTGCGGTTGTCCAGCACCGCGACGTAGCGCAGATAGGGCTTGGTGGCCTTGACCTGCTGGATTTGCTGCCACTTCCCGGCGGCATAGGCCGAACGCAGGTTGGTGTTGAGGATGATCGCCGCACGCCAGGCCGGCTTGCCCTTGTAGGCCCACTGGTGGCGCGCCGCGATCGCCTCGAAGGTCTGCTGGAATTCGGCCACCGGCGTGCCGTCCTGCATCGCCTTCAGCACCGCGTCGCCGAGATCGGTCAGCAGCGCGTCCTTCCACGCGCCGGCGACTGCGAAGCCAACCGCGTTGACCCGGCCATAGGTGTCGGTCCAGCCCCGGCTCGGCAAATGCCGGCCGAGCTTCTGCCGCAGATGCTCGATCGCCTCCTTGAACGGCAGCGCGAATGCTTGCGGCGTAGCGTCAGGCATCGCCGCCCGGCGGCACCCGGCCCTCCTGCAGGTCGAGCCGGCCGGTAAGGTCGGCGACCGCCAGCGCCTGGCCGAGCGTCTCGGCGAGTTCGGCGGTCTGCATCCGCGGATACAGCGCCAGCAGCCCGGCGGCGATCTCCTCCATGCTGGCGGCGTTGCGCACCAGCTTGCCGAGCGGCTCCATCCAGGCGGCGATCGGCGCGGCGGCACGATCGCACCGTCGCGCACCGTCCACATCGCCTCGGCAATCGCGACGCCCTTCAGCAGCGCGGCCGAGAGCTTGCCGGCGGCCTGGCTGAACGCCATGCCGTTGATCGCCGCGCGCACCAGATCGGCCGCGTCATCAGCGCTCGCGTCACCCTCGGCGCCGGACTGCACCGCCCATTCGCGGCCGACCAGCGCGTCGGTCCGCTTGCCCAGCACCGTCGCCACCTGCGGATCGCGCAGCAGCTCGCCATACAGCGCCAGCAGCGCCACAGCCCACGCCCGAGTTGGGGCCGCGCCGTGCAAATGGCGACGCTGCTCTACGATCAGATCAAGGAAGATCGCGCCGGCAGCACAAAGAATGCGGAGTCACCGAACGTAACATACAAAAGATGATATTCGCATTGGCTCCACCGCATCCCCTCCGCACGCTCCTGTATGCAAAGACCCGCAACGAGTGTATTGGAGGTTATTAATAATGGACACTCGCTCGGCGTCTGAAATATTAACGGCTTTCTTGCTCGGCGATTCGCGCGGCCCCGATCTAGACGGCCCGCCCGCCACACCGGCTGCCGGCGTCACCGTCCACACCGCCCATCTGGAGGTCGCCACGCTCAATGTCGCGGTCAGCCCGCCTTCAAACGCCCTTCAAACGCCGAATGACGATGCGTCGCCGCCGCGCAACCCGTTGACCCACAACGCCATCCCACCCCATCCGCCCTCATCCCGCCTGTCGCATATCGTTTGTCGGACAACAGCGGTGGAGAGGGCGGAGTCCCCAAGACGAATGAAAAGTTTTTTTGCTTCTTTTTGTTCACAAAGAGAAGGCCTTCCTTAAAAAGGCAACTTCATTCCCGGCGGCAATTGCAGCCCTCCGGTCACCGCCTGCATCTGCTCGGCGGCGGCGGCCTCGGATTTGCGCTTGGCGTCGGCGTGGGCGGCCAGGATCAGGTCTTGCAGCATTTCCATCTCGGCCGGGTCGGCCAGCTTGGGGTCGATGGTGACGCCCAGCATCTGGCCCTTGCCGCTCAGCACCACTTTCACCATGCCGGCGCCGGCGCTGCCTTCCACGCGCAGCGCCTCCAGCTCGGCCTGCACGGCCTCCATCTTCTTCTGCATTTCGGAGGCCTGTTTCATCAGGCCGACAATGTTCTTCATGGCTCAGTTTTCCCAGAAATCGGAGGGGTCGTCGACGAATTCGGCGTCCAAAGGGGCGAAATCCGGCATGTCGGGGTCGGTCTGCGCCAACCCCACCGGCTCACCCGCCAGCGCGGTTTCGGCCGGCAGGCCATAGGCATCGGCGCGCGCGTCGCTCACCGCCTCGATTCTGGCGCCGGGGAAGGCGTCCAGGATGGCGCGCACCAGCGGATGCTCGGCGGCGGCGTGGCGGCGGGCGGAGTCGGCGGCGTTGCCCTGCTCGGCCAGGGTCGCCTCGCCGGCGGCGGTGGAGAGCGCGATGGTCCAGCGCGTGCCGGTGGCGTCCAGCAGCAGTTTGGCCAGTTTTGGCGCCAGGTCGCGCGGCGCGGCGGGCTCCGGCCGCAACTCGATCACCGGCGGCGCGAACCGCACCAGATGCACCGAGTGCAGCAGATGGCCGTGCAACAGCGCCTCGCGCTGCGCCGCGACGAAGGCGATCACCTCGCGATAGCTCGACAGCCGCGGCCCGGTATCCGGCGCCGGCGCCGCCTGCGTCCGAACCCCGCCGCCGGCCACCGCGCGGATGCCGCCGCCACCGCCGCCATGGCTGACCGGCGAGCCGCCCTGCGGCGGATGCTCGGCGAGCCGGCGCACCAGCTCGCCCGGCGGCGGCAGGTCGGCGGTGTGGCAGAGTCGGATCAGCACCATCTCGGCGGCGGCGCGGCGGTCTGGTGCGGTTTCCACCTCGGAGACGCCCTTCAGCAGCATCTGCCAGGCGCGGCCGAGCAGCGGGATGCTCAGCCGGTCGGCCAGCGCACCGCCGCGCACCCGCTCGGTTTCCGGCAATGCGTCGGTGTCCCGCAGCGCCGGCACCGATTTCAGCCGGGTCAGCGTATGCACCAGGTCGAGCAGGTCCTGCAGCGCCACGCCGAGATCGGCGCCGCGCGCGTGCATCTGGTCGGTGAGCGCCAGCATTTCGGCCACCCGGCCGGCCATCACCATCTCGAACAGGTCGAACACCACGCCGCGATCGGCCAGGCCGAGCATTTCGGCCACCGACTCGGTGCTGATCTCGGCGCCGGCCTCGGCCTGGGCCAGCGCCTGGTCGAGCAGCGACAGCCCGTCGCGCGCCGAGCCGTCTGCCGCGCGGGCGATCAGGTCGAGCGCCGCCGGCGCCACCGCCACACCTTCGGCTGCGACGATGCGGGCGAAATGCGCCGCCAGTTCGGCCACCGAGATGCGCCGCAGGTCGAAGCGCTGGCAGCGCGACAGCACGGTGATCGGCACCTTGCGGATTTCCGTGGTGGCGAAGATGAATTTGACGTGCGGCGGCGGCTCCTCCAGCGTTTTCAATAGCGCGTTGAACGCCGGCTTGCTCAGCATGTGCACTTCGTCGAGCACGAACACCTTGGTGCGCGCCTGCATTGGGCGAAACCGCACCGCCTCGATGATCTCGCGGATTTCGTCGATGCCGTTATTGCTGGCGGCGTCCATTTCCACCACGTCGGGGTGGCGGTCGGCCAGGATGGCGCGGCAATTATCGCACACCCCGCACGGCTCCACCGTCGGGCCGCCGGTGCCGTCCGGCCCGGTGCAGTTCAGCGCCCGGGCGATGATCCGCGCCGTGGTGGTCTTGCCGACGCCGCGCACCCCGGTGAGCATGAAGGCGTGCGCCACGCGGCCGAGCGCGAAGGCGTTGCGCAGCGTGCGCACCATCGCCTCCTGTCCCACCATGTCGGCGAAGCCGGTCGGCCGATATTTGCGCGCCAGCACCCGATAGGCCGGCGCGCTGGGCAGCGGCGCCAGTTGCACCGGGGCGTCACCGAACATGCCGGCCCCTTCGGGCTCCGGCACCGGCAACTTCTCGCTGTCATCCTCGAACAGCCCCGACATGCATCCGCCCGGCTATGGCCGCTACCGCCGGCTCATCGCCAAGTGCAGCGGCGACCTCGCGTCGGGCGACCGGGGTTGAGAGGGTGGGAGGCCGAACAACGACCCGAGCGGAAACCCGTTATGGCTGCTACCTTCCGGTCCTGACCAGGTTGGCGAGGCGCCCGTCCGCCGCCGACCTCCCACCCCTCATATCGTGGATTGCACCGCCATAGGCAAGGGGGATGGCGCGGAGTTGCCCAGCCACCCCCGGCATGGCAATTTCACCGCAAAGGAACCGTGCCCCGTGCCCCTGATCCTCGCCAGCCGCCCCAATGTCTACACCGGCAGCCCGCTCGACCGCGCCAATGAGCGGCGCGAGGATGCCGCCTGGGTGCATATGGCGCTCAATGCCGCCGATACGCTGTGGGCGCCGGTCTGGCGCGCCCGCAACCTCATTCGCGGCAACGCCGAGGGCCAGCCGGAGGCGGTGTTCCTCACCGGCGACGCCGCCCGGGCGCTGCGGCTGTCGGTCGATCCGCAATTCGACATGTGGGCGTTTCTCGGCCTGCGCGACGGGGTGCCGGTGTTTGCCATGGACATCTCCACCCAGGACGACCCGCTGCCGCTGCTGCCGGCGGGCCTCGGCGAGTTCACCGACCTGCGCCAGACCGCCGGCCTGCTGCCTGGCGGTGAAGCCTCGATCCTCGCGCACGCCCGCGGCCTGATGCACTGGCGCACCAAGAACCGCTTCTGCGGCATCTGCGGCACGCTGTGCGCCCCGCGCAGCGCCGGCCACGCGATGGCCTGCCCCGGCTGCAAGGCGCAGCATTTCCCGCGCACCGACCCGGCGGTGATCATGCTGGTGCATCGCGGCGACCGCGCGCTGCTCGGCCATTCCGCGCGCTTCCCCAATTCCACCATGTATTCCACCCTGGCCGGCTTCGTGGAGCCGGGCGAGAGCCTGGAGGAAGCCGTGGCGCGCGAGGTGTTCGAGGAAACCGGCGTGCATACCGGCGCGGTGGGTTATCATTCCAGCCAGCCCTGGCCGTTCCCCGCCTCGATCATGCTCGGCTTCTATGCTGAGGGGTTGACCGAGGCGATCACCATCGACCCGGTCGAGATCGTCGACGCCCGCTGGTTCAGCCGCGCCGAATTGTGCGCGCCGCAGGATCACGGCTTCAACCTGCCGCGCGGCGACAGCATCGCCCGCCGCCTCATCGAGGACTGGATCGCCGCCGCATGAAACCGCTCTTCGCCCTGGCGCTGCTGCTGCCGCTGCTCGGCGGCTGCGCCGGCACCGATGCCTATATGAATAACCCCGAGTGCCGCCAGCAGGTCTACGCCAACCCCGAGGTCGGCGCCCGCATCGCCCGCGATACCTCCAGCCACTACTCGCCGCTCGGCGAGGAGAGCCTGGCCGACATGAAAAAGCGCGTCTATGTCGACTGCCTGCGCGCCCGCGGCCTGGCGCCGAAGGGCGGGGTGGAGCCGGTCAAGCGCTTCTACTGATGCCGATGCTGTACACCATCGGCTACCAGGGCAGCGTGCAGCCGAGTGTGCTGGAAACGCTGAAACAGGCCGGTGTCGCGCATCTGCTGGATATCCGCGCGGTGCCGCAATCGCGCAAGGCCGGGTTCTCCAAGACCCTGCTCGCCGCCTCGCTGGCCGAGTCCGGCATCGCCTACACCCATCTGCGCGGCCTCGGCACCCCGAAGCCCGGCCGCGACGCCGCCCGCGCCGGCAAGATCGGCCTGATGCACAGCATCTTCGCCGTCCATATGCAGACCCCGGAGGCGCAGTTCGCGCTGCAACAAGCGCGCGCGCTGACCGCCGCCGCACCGTGCTGCCTGCTCTGCTTCGAGCGCGATCACCGCGAGTGCCACCGCGAGATCGTCGCCGGGTTGCTTGGCGGGCCGGTGGTGCATCTGGTTCCCGAACCGGTGTAGCCGGCCGCCCTGGCGCCTCGGCCGGCCAGTCGGCGGCGGCCGTCGCGCGGTGCCGCCACCACCAGCCGCCGGCACAGGCCCGGTGTTGTCCATCGCCGATTGGCGTCGCACCCAGCCCCGCACCGCAAAGTGTCGCCGGCGCGGCGCGCAGCCTCAATACGCCGGCGGCGCCACCAGGTAGGCCGAGCGCAGCAGAGCGCGCCCGGGCAACAGCACCGCGCCCGGCAACGCGGCCATAGCGCCGGTGCAAACCAGCAGCTGGCAGAGCGCCATCATGTCGGGGGACGTGCCGCTGCGCACCGGCTCCGGGCAGGCTGGGCACTGCTGCTGCACGCCCATCCCGTTCATGTCCGCCGCCGCGACACCGCCCGGCAGCATCACCGCCAGGGCGAAAATCATCGCAACCAGAACATGCGTGAGCCGGCCAGCCATGCGGCGGATATAGCCTCGGCCTCCGCCCGGCACAATGATCCGGCAAGCGCCGACCAACCGAAAGCCGTCAGGTTCGGCCAGGCGTCCGAGCCGGACCACCGGCGCCAATTGGCCGGCCCTCACTCGCCCTGCGCCCGCCGCAGCCAGCGGCCGGCGAGCGCGGCCAGCAGCACCAGGCCGGTCGAGATCAGGATCATGATGATGCCCAGCGCCGACAGCTTGCCCCACAGCCCGTCATCGGCAAAATTCAGAATCCGCACCGCCAGCACCTCGCTGCCCGGCCGCGACAGCACCACCGAGACGGTCAACTCGCGGATGAACATGGTCGCCATCAGGATCCAGGCCGAGACGATGCCCGGCAGCACGATCGGCGCGATGATCCGCCGCATCGTGGTCATCGCGCTGGCGCCGCTGACCAGCGAGGATTCCTCCAGCGAGGCGTGCACCTGCACGAAGGCGCTCGCCAGCGGCCGCACGCCATACGGCAGATAGGCCGCGATATAGGCCAGCAGCAGCGCCGCGAGCGTGGCATAGAGCGGCGTCTGCACGAAGAACCACATGAAGCCGATGCCGATCACGATGCCGGGGAATGAGAATGACAGGAAACTGAGCGTCTCCAGCAGCGCCGAGGCGGTGGTGCGGATCTTGACGATGACATAGGCCACCAGCAGCGACAGCAGCACCCCGAGCGTGGCGCCCACCACGGCCAGGAAAAGGCTGTTGCGCAGCGCCTGCAACGTCAGCCGGTCGTGCAGCACCTCGGCCCAGTTCTTCCAGCCCATCAGCGCGAACGCGCGCGGCCCCGGCACCATCGAATACGGAATCATCGAGGTATACAGCAGCACCGCGATCGGCACCACGATCATCACGAACGACAGCAGCCCGATGATCGCCAGCAGCGGCATCCGCCAGCGCTTGAGCGCGATGATGCCGGGCTTGAAGCCGCGCCCGGTGACGGTGACGTATCGGTCGCCCTCGGCGGTCAGCGCCCGGTAGACCACGATCAGCGTGATCGCGGCGAGCAGCACGCCCATGCCGAGCGCCGCGGCCTGGCCGTAGTCGGGCGCAAACCCGGTCGAGATCATCTCATACAGATAGGTCGCCAGCACATCGACCCGCCCCGGCGTGCCGAGCACGCGCGGCACGGCGTACGACGCCAGGCTGCGCACGATGCCGAGCGTGAACGCGGCCAGAATCGCCGGACGCAGCACCGGCAGGGTGATCCGCCACAGCGTCCGCCAGGTGCCGGCGCCGCTGACATGCGACGATTCCTCCAGCGCCACGTCGAACGATCCCAGCGCCGGCGCGATGATCAGATAGGCGATGGGCATGTTCAGCAGCCCCTCGACAAAGATCATGCCCGACATGGAATAGATGTCGAACGGCGCGTAGCCGAGCCCGAGCCCGTCCTTCAGCACCAGGTTCAGCAGCCCGTTCGACGGATTCAGCAATAACGCCCAACTGACCGCGAACAGCAGATGCGGGATCATCATCGGCACGATCGACAGCACGGTGAACAGCGGCTTGAACGGGATATTGGTGCGGGTATTGAGATACGCCAGGAACAGCGCCAGCACGGTGGCGAACACCGACGAGCCGATCACGAACACCACCGTGTTCAGCACCACCTCGCCAAGATACGGGTCGCCATAGGCGGCGGCGTATTTCGCCAGGGTCAGCGTACCAAGCCCGGTCAACCCGTTGGAGAAACTGCCGACCAGCAGCATCGCCACCGGCGACAGGGTGAGAAAGCCGACCACAACGATCAGCGACCAGGTCAGCTTCCAGCGCGATCTATCCACCGCCCGGCGCCCCGGTCAGGCCGACAGCAGCAGGCATTGCCGCGGGTCCAGCCGCATCCGCACCGCGGCGCCCTGGCGGATATCCACATCCGGGTCGATCCGCGCCAGCAGCAACTCGGCGCCGACGCGGATTTCCGCCTCATACACCTCGCCGACGAATTCCAGCGCCTCGATCCGGCCGGTCAGCACATTGCCTCCGGTGCCGACGTCGTGCTCGGTGATGTGGATGAACTCCGGCCGGATGCACAGCGTGACCCGGCTGCCCGCCGCCAATCCGCTCGCCTCGCAGGCGATCCGCCCCATGCTGGTCTCGACCAGCGTCGCGCCGCCCTCATGGCCGAGCACCGTCGCCTCGATCTGGTTGGCGCGGCCGATGAAATCGGCGACATAGCGGTGCCGGGCATGGAAGTAGATATCCTGCGGCGAGCCCATCTCGACGATCCGCCCGGCCCGCATCACCGCGATCGAATCCGACAGCGCCAGCGCCTCCACCCGGTCATGCGTGACATAAACCGCGGTGATGCCCAACCCGCCGAGGAACTGGCGCAACAGCTTGCGGGTTTCCTCGCGCAGCTTGGCGTCCAGATTGGACAGCGGCTCGTCGAACAGCACCACCTTCGGCTCGGCGACCAGCGCACGCGCCAGCGCCACGCGCTGCTGCTGGCCGCCGGACAATTTGGTGGCCGACCGCTTTTCGACCCCTTCGAGCTGCACGAAGCGCAACACCTCGGCAACCTTGTCGCGGATCTTCTGGCGCGGCACATGGCGGATGCTGAGCGGATAGGCGACATTGTCGAACACGCTCATGTGCGGCCAGATCGCATAGTTCTGGAACACCATGCCAAGGCCGCGCTTTTCCGGTGGCACAAAGATGCCGCGCTGCGCCGACCAGACTAGCTCGCCGCCGATCCTGATCTCGCCCTCGTCAGGCTGCTCCAGCCCGACGATGCAGCGCAGCAGCGTGGTCTTGCCGCAGCCCGAGGGGCCGAGCAGGGTGAAGATGCGGTTGGCCGGGATGGTCAGGTCGACATGATCCAGCGCCGCGACCGTCTTGCCGTCGGATCGGTAGAATTTGCACAGACCATCGATCCGGATCTCCATCGTCCGCCTTCCTGTCTGCGCTTTCGCTTATAGGTCGCCCACCCGGCCACCAGCCGGGCCGGCTGGCGCGGCGTGTGGTGGCGCCGGCCGGTCCGGGTTACGCCTTGAAGATGCGGCCGAATTCGCGGCCCCATTTCTTCAGGTCGGCGTCCGACAGGTCGCGGGCCGGTTTCACCTCCACCTTGTCGATGCCCGGAACATCGGGAAACACGCCGGGCGCCAGCACGTATTCGCCGACCTTCTTGGCCAGCAACTCCATCGCCGGCTTGCTCAGCCAATAATCCAGGAACACCCTCGCGGCAGCAGGGTGCGGCGCCTTGGCGGCGATGGCGATGGCGCGCGAAGCGCCGAACAGCGGCCCGTTGCGCGGCCCCCAGTCCAGCGGCGCCGGCGTCTTGGTGACGATGTATTTCGGCATCGAAATCCCGATCGGCCGCTCGCCGCTGGCAATCGGCGCCGGCGTCGGGCCGAACGAAGCGACAAACATTGGCTTGTTCGCCGCCAAACCCTTGAGGAACTCCATCCAGGCGCTGTCGGACTTGAACACGTGCTCCTTCAGCGCCACCAGCCAGGCGATGGTCGAGGAATGGGTCGCCGGATCGGCCATCACGATCTGGTCCTTCCATTTCGGATCGGCCAGGCCGGCATAATCGGTGGGCGCATCGGCCGGCTTGATCCGGTCGGTGTTGAACAGGTACGAGACGTATTCGATGCCGAAATAGGTGATCTTGTCGCTTTCCCGCGCCCAGGCCGGATAGCCGGCCGCCGAGGGCGACCGATACGCGGCCAGGATGTCGCGGCTCTCCAGCAACTCGATCATCGGCCGCGGCGCCTGCAGCACATCGCCCAGCAGCTTGCCGGCGCCGGACTCGGTCAGCACCGTCGGGATGTATTTCGAACTGGAGATGCGGGTGTACTGGCCCTCGACCCCGGTGGCCTGCTTGAACGCCGCCATGATCGGCTCGACCGCGGTGATATTGGCATAGAACACCGCTTTGCCCTCGGCCCGCGCCTTCTTCAGCAGCGCGGCATCCTCGGCCCAGGCCGACGGCAGCGCCACCGGCAACCCCGCCAACCCGGCGCCGGCCGCGATCAGTTGCAGAACCTTCCTACGGTCGTAACCGGTCATCTGGCCTCCCCTTCTTTACTGCCGCATCCGGCCGCGCGACCGCCGCCGAGTCCCCGGCGTCTGGTGCAATTCGCCAGAGCGGCACTCCGAACCCGAAACGCTACGCTGCGAGGCAGTACCGTTCAAGAGCAACACCGCCGCCGGGCTGTCATCAATACGCAGGTATCAGCAGGCAAGCGGCGCTTTTTTGAAAAAAAGCGCGCAAAAAACTTCAGTCGCCTGGAACCGCCGGTCGGGCGGAGAGGGCAGAGTCTCCAACCCCCAAGGTGCTGCGCGCGGTCACAAAGTTTTTGGCGCGAAGCACCGTCATGAAGTTTTTTTGCTTCTTTTTGTTCACAAAAAGAAAACCTTCCCTGCCTGGGCACCAACATGCCGCGCGATAGGAGCCCAAAGAACCGTATCGCCCGGCGCCGAACATTGCTGTCCGGGCCGCGATCTTGACGGGCCGCACCGCCACGCGCACATCCGCGTCATGCCAGACCCGTTCCTGCTCCCGGAAGACCCCAGCGCCGCTGACGCCATCGCCGCCATCGGCGAAGACCTCGCCTTGTTCGACGACTGGATGGACCGCTACCAGTACATCATCGAGCTCGGCCGCAAGCTGCCGCATTTCCCTGACGCCTGGGCCAACGACGCCCACCGCGTGCCCGGCTGCCAGAGCAAGGTGTGGATGGAGGCCGAGAAGCGCGACGGCAAGCTCTACCTCGCCGGCGCGTCGGACGCGGCGATCGTCTCCGGCCTGGTGGCGCTGCTGCTGCGGGTCTACTCCGGCCGCACGCCGGCCGAGATCATCGCCACCGAACCCAGCTTCCTGCGCGATCTCGGCCTGATCGAGGCGCTGTCGACCAATCGCGGCAACGGCATCGCCGCGATGGCAAGGCGCATCCGCGACGCAGCGGCGCATTTCGCATAACATCGAAACCGCATGCCGCCACCCAGGCCCCAAACAATAAAAAGTTTTTTTGCTTCTTTTTGTTCGCAAAAAGAAGGCCTTGCTTCCCTCCCTGTCGCCGCCTTCCTGGCGGCGATCTTCATGCCGGCCGGCATCGCCATGGCCTTCCTGCCGCTCTGGCTGGCCGAGCGCGGGCTGTCCGCGGCGGCGATCGGCCAGGTGCTCGGCGTCGCCACTCTGGCGCGGCTGCTGGCCACCCCCGGCTGGGGCCGGCTGGCCGACCATCTCGGCCGCCGCCCGGTGCTCGGTGCCGCCGCGGGATTGACCACGCTCGCCTGCCTCGCCCTGCTGCCGGCGCAGGGCTTCGCGCTGCTGATGCTGGTGGTGCTGCTGCAAGGCGCCGCCGCCTCGGCGCTGGCGCCGGTCACCGATGCGCTCACCCTCGGCCTCGCGCAGCAGCGGCGGCTGGATTACGGCCGGGTCCGCGCCACCGGCTCGGCGGCCTTCATGGCGGCGACCGCGCTCGGCGGCTGGCTGGTCGATCTCGCCGGGGTGCGGATCGTGCCGCTGCTGCTGGCCGGCTGCTACGCCGCCGCCACGCTGCTGGCGATCCCGCTGCCGGACCACGCCGCACCGCGCCCGGCCGAGCGCCCCCGCTTCGGCCAGGGCGGCCTCGAATTGCTGCGCTACCGGCCGTTCCTGCTGACCCTGGCATCCAGCGCGCTGATCCAGGGCGCGCACGCCGCCTATTACGGCCTGGCCTCGCTGTACTGGCGCCAACACGGGCTCAGCGACACGCTGATCGGCCTGCTCTGGGCCGAGGGGCTGATCAGCGAGATCGCGCTGTTCTTCTGGGGCCGCCGGCTGGCCGAGCGGCTCGGCCCGGCCGGGCTCACCGCGCTGGCGGCGCTGGCCTCGATCCTGCGCTGGGGCGTCACCGGCGCCACCACCGCGCTGCCGGCGCTGCTGGTGGTGCAGTTGCTGCACGGCGCCACCTTCGGCATGCAGCATTATTCGGCGATGCTGATGCTGAACCGCACCGTCGCCCCGTCGCGCGCCGCCACCGCGCAGACGCTGCACGCGACACTCGGCAGTTCGGTGCCGACCGGGCTGCTGATCTGGTTCACCGCCAGCCTGTTTGACGGCGGCGGCCAGGTCTTCCTGCTGATGGCGCTGCTGGCCGGCTTCGCCCTGCTGCTGGTGCCCGCCCTGCGCCGCGCCTGGGCCAATGCTGCTTGACCCGGCAGCCGGGGAGCCGACAATGCGGCCGACCCTCACAAGGAGCCCCGCCATGCAACGCCGCGACATCAATGCCTCCGACGCCCCGGCCCCGGTCGGCGCCTATACCCACGCCATCGAAGTCACCGGCGCCAGCCGCACCGTCTGGCTCAGCGGCCAGGTCGGCATGGCGGCCGATGGCACCATGCCGGACGACGCGGCGGCCCAGGCGGCGCTGGTCTGGAGCAACATCACCGCCCAGTTGCGCGCCGTCGGCATGACGCTGGACAACATCGTCAAGGTCAACACCATCGTGGCCGATCGCGCCGACCTGCCGGCCAGCCGCACCGCGCGCAACAATGCGATGGGCGACCGCAAGCCGGCCAGCACGCTGATCATCGCCGGGCTGTTCTCGCCGGCCTGCAAGATCGAGATCGAAGTGATCGCCTGCGCATAGCCGAGGCCGCACATGGATTTCACCCTCTCGCCGGCCACCGAGGCGATGCGCCTGCGCGTGCGCGACTTCGTCAATAACCGCTTGATTCCGCTGGAATCCGACCCCGCCAGCTACGACGCGCACGAGAACATCGCCCGCCCCCTGCTGGCCGAACTCCGCAAGGAGACCCGGGCGATGGGGATCTGGGCGCTGCAATCGCCGCAGGCGCGCGGCGGCGGCGGGCTGGCGATGGCCGAGCAGGCGGTGCTGTACGAGGAGATGAACCGCTCGATCTTCGGCCCGGTGTGCTTCAACTGCGCCGCCCCGGATGACGGCAACATGCGCGTGCTGGCGCAGATTGGCACGCGGGATCAACAGGATAGATGGCTGCAACCGATCATCGACGGCGCCGTCCACTCCGCCTTCATCATGACCGAACCGATGGACGCCGACGGTCGCGGTTGCGGTTCCGACCCGTCGCAGACGCTGACCGAGGCGACCCGCAGCAATACCGGCTGGGTGGTGCGCGGCCGCAAATGGTTCATCACCGGGGCGGAAACCGCGAGCCATTTCATCCTGATCGCCCGCACCTCGCCGGACCGCCGCAAGGGCTTGTCGGCGTTCCTGTTCCACAAGGACCAGCCGGGCTGGCGCATTATTCGCCGGATTCCGATCATGGGGCCGGAAGAACATGGCGGGCATTGCGAACTGGAATTCGACGGGCTGGAAATCCCCGAAGAAAATCTGCTGATGCAGGAGGGTGACGGGCTGAAAGTGACGCAGATCCGTCTTGGCCCGGCGCGGCTTACGCATTGCATGCGCTGGACTGGACTTGCCAGGCGCTGCGTGGAGATTGCCCAGGACCATGTCCAGACACGCCAGAGCTTCGGCGCCCGGCTGATTGACCATGAAAGCGTGCAGACTCTGCTCGGCCAGGCCGGCATGGAGATCCAGATCGGCCGGCTGCTCGTCATGCACGCCGCCTGGACGCTGGACCAGGGCAGCTTTGCCCGCAAGGAAATCTCGATGGCCAAGGTGGTGGTCGCCGACGCGCTGCACAAGGCGGCCGATACCGCGCTGCAACTGCTTGGCGCAAAAGGTTATTCCAAGGACACCGTGGTCGAATGGATCTACCGCTACGCCCGTCAGGCGCGGCTGGTGGATGGCGCCAGCGAGGTGCATCGCATGGTGCTGGCCAACACCATGCTGCGCGAAGGTGTTGATTTCTTTGGCTGGAACGCCGGCCCGCATGGATGAGGTGGCGCTGACCGACTGGCTGCGCCGCGCCACCGGCTGGGCCGATCTGTCGCTCGGCCCGATGGCGCTGCTCTCGGGCGGCGCGATCCAGCAGAACTGGCGGCTGGACGCGGCCGCCGGCGGCGCCCGCCATGCCTGGGTGCTGCGCACCGACGCGCCGGCTTCGCTGGCCGCAAGTCGTTCACGCAGCGAGGAATTTTTGCTGTTGCAGGCGGCATTCCAGGCCGGCGTGACGGTGCCGGAGCCGCTGTATCTGTGCCAGGACGCCGGCATCATCGGGGCGCCGTTCTTCATCATGCGCCGGGTGCAGGGGACCGCCGCCGGGCACCGCATCGTGCGCAGCGAGACGCCCGGCGGCGGCCGGGTGGCGCTGGTCGAAGCGCTCGGCCGAGAGCTCGCGCGCATCCATGCGATGCGCCCGACGCTGCCATTTCTGGGGGAAAAACCACTCGATTCCGGGCGAAAACTGATCGCCACGCTGCGTGAAGCGCTCGATTCGGCGCACGAAAACCGCCCGATTCTGGAGTGGGGACTGCGTTTCCTGGAGCGCCGGAACCCCGGCCCCGGTGAGATAGTTATGTGTCATAACGACTACCGTACCGGCAACTACATGGTCAGCGACGCCGGCATCACCGGCATCCTCGATTGGGAGTTCGCCGCCTGGGGCGACCCGCACGCCGATATCGGCTGGCTGCTGGCCCGCTGCTGGCGCTTCGGCAGCCCGCACGAGGTCGGCGGCGTCGGCCCGCGCGCGCCATTCCTGGCCGCCTACCAGGCGGCATCCGGCCGCCGCACCGACCCGGCGCGCATCGCCTGGTGGCAGATTGCCGCGGCAATCCGCTGGGCGGTGATCGCCATCGCGCAGGCCGAGCGGCATGTGTCGGGGCAGGAGCCGAGCCTGGAACTGGCGCTGACCGGGCATATCGTGCCGGAACTGGAACTGGACATCATGCGAGCCACCACATGACCCGGCCGACACCGGCCGAACTACTTGATATCGCTCGCAACACGCTGCTGGAGCAGGTGCTGCCGGAACTCTCCGGCGCGGCCCGGTTCAAGGCGCTGATGGCGGCCAACGCGATGGCGATCGCCCGGCGGGCGCTGCTCGCCCCGCCGGTGGCGGCGCTGGATGACCCGGCGCTGTGCGCGGCGATCCGGGGCGGGGCGCATGATGGGGATGCGGCGCTGGGCGCGCAGTTGCTGGCGGTGGCGGAGGCGCAGTGTCGGATCAGTGCGCCGAAGGCAGTAGAGTAGGTCTTCTTCTTGTGAACAAAAGGAAGCAAAAAAACTTTTCATCCATTGGAGTGTACGGCGGCTCCCGCGCCCCGTTGTTGCAAGGCGAATGAAGTTTTTTGCTTCTTTTTTTCAAAAAAGAAGCCTTACCTTCTGAATAACCCCGGCGGCAACTTCAGCCCCGGTAACACTTTATTGAGGTCGGGCGCGATCTTGTCGAGGTTGCCGGGCAGGTCCTTCAGGTTGATTTGTCCAAGTGCCGCCGACCAGTCGGCCTGCACGTTGGGGTGTTCCCAGGCGCCGGTGATCTGCACCGGGATGGCGACTGACGAGAGTGCGGCGGGGATGCCTTGGGCGGGCGCGAGGCGGGCCTGGAGGGCGTAGTTCAGCGTGCGCGGCGGCAAGCTGACGGTGCCGCTGCCCGACACGCTGGCCGCCGCGGAGGCCATTTGCAGGTCGTTATTGGTCAGCACGCCGGCCTGGATGGTGTAACTGCCGGTGAGCGAGGAGAAATCGGTGTGGTCGGTCGGCGCGGTGGCCAGCTGCAACTTGCCGATCTCGCGCAGGCTCTTTTGCAGGTCGATGCCGTAGATGCTGCCGTTGGCGACGTGCAGCGTGCCGGCGCCGGCCAGCGAGGCGATCATCTGCCGCTGGGTGGCGCCGGTGGCGGTGAGGTTGGCGGTGGTGGCGAGCGTGCCGGCCAGCCGGTCGGTGCCGGCATAGGCGATCAGCAGCGGGCGGAGATTGAGGCCCTTGATGCTGGTCTCGACCTGGAATTTGGCCGGCGCGACGCTGGCATCCAGCATGAACTGGCCGCTGACATCGCCGCCGGAGAGGTGAACCTCGCCCTTGGTCAGCCGCAGCACCCGCTTGCCCAGCGTGAGGTCGAAGGCGCCGCCGGTGATGTCCTGGCCGCGATAGCGCAGCTTGCCGAGATTGACCACCAGGTGGCCGTTGACGTTGCCCAGCGCGCTGAAATCATACGGCACGTCGCTCCAGCCGGCCGGCGCGGCCGGGGCCGGGGCGGCGGGTTCGGCCGGGCTGGCGGCTGGCGGTTTGGCGGCTTGCGGGTTGGCGAGGGCGGGCGGCAGGTAGGCGTCGAGATCGGCGCTGGGGATGTCGAGTCTGGCCTCGAAGCTGGGCGGTGTTTTGGTGGTGTCGACATCGGCCTGGGCGGTGAGCTTGATCGCCTTGCCGGTGACCGAGGCGCGGCGCAGCGTGAGCTTGCCGCCGTCGCTGACGGTTTCCAGGTGCATGGTGAGCGGGCCGGGGTCACGGGCCAGCGGATTTTTCAGCCAGGCGAACAAGGCGCCGACCGAAGGGATATCGAGATCGAAGGCGCCGTTGAGCGCCGGGTGCGGCTCGCTCTGCGCGGTGCCCTTGTAGCTGGCGGTGAGGTGTTTGGCCTTCAGGTTCATGTCGATTTCGGTCGGCAGGCCGGCGATCAGCCTGGCCGTGGAATCGATGATGAACTGGCCGGATACCGGCTCGTCGTTCAGTGTCATGCCGAGTTGCCAGACGACCTTGCCGACGGTGCCGCCGGAGAGCGTGACGTTCTTGGCGGTGATGCTCTGGCCGGTGACCGCGTCATTGTAGGTGAAGCGGCCCTGGTCCAGCCGCAGCTCGCGCAGTTCGATATCTTGGCCGGTGGACTGGCCGGTGGGCACGGGTTTGCTGGGGCCGGGGGTGGCGGGCGGTTTGGCGGCGTTCTCCGGCTGCAACAGCCAGTTGGGCGCGCCGCTCTTGTCGACCGACAGCGCCACCACCGGCTGCTGCAGCACCAGCGAATCGATCACGATCCTGCCCTGCAGCAGCGGCAGCCAGGACATCCGCGCCGAGAAACTGCCGATCGAGGCGAGGTCGCTGTTGCCTTTGAGCCCGGCCAGATGGGCGTCGCTGGCCGAGATGCTGAGGCCCGGTACCAGCGAGACATGCAGCGGACCGGCGATGCGGAAATCGCGGCCGGTGGCGGATTTCACCGCCGCCTCGACCCGCGGCCGCAGGTCGATGGTGGCGGGGACGATCAGCACCACGGCGACCAGCCCGAGCACCAGCAGCAGGAAAATCGCAAGAATGGCCAGAAGCAATTTTTTCATCGTCGCCGCCTATCGCCCATCGCTGTGGCGAAAAGATGGGGCGGGGGCGGCGGGGCAGGCAAGCGGTTCCTTTTTGTAAAAAAGAACCAAAAAACTCTCGTTCGCCTTGCTACGGCGGTGCCGTGGAGACACCGGGAGTCTCCAATACGAATAAAAAGTTTTTTTGCTTCTTTTTGTTCACAAAAAGAAGTGCTTGCTTGCCTTGGCGCTAGTCGGCCGCCTCCGCGTAGGCCTCAAGCGGCGCGCAGGTGCAGATCAGGTTGCGGTCGCCGTAGACGTTGTCCACCCGCTTCACCGGCGGCCAGTATTTGGCGCGGGAGACGAAGGCCAGCGGGTAGGCGGCCTGCTCGCGCGAATAGCCGTGGGTCCAGCTGTCGGCCATCACCTCGCGGGCGGTGTGCGGGGCGTTTTTCAGCGGGTTGTCGGCGCGGTCCAGGCGGCCGGCGGCGATGGCGTCGATCTCGGCGCGGATGGCGATCATGGCGTCGCAGAAGCGGTCCATCTCGGCCTGCGATTCGCTTTCGGTCGGCTCGATCATCAGCGTGCCGGCCACCGGCCAGGACATGGTGGGGGCGTGGAAGCCGTAGTCCTGCAGGCGCTTGGCGATATCCTCGACCTGCACGCCGGAGGTGGCGGCGAAGCCGCGGCAGTCGATGATGCACTCATGCGCGACCATGCCGGAGGCGCCCTTGTAGAGGATCGGGTAGCTGTCCCTGAGGCGGGTTGCCATGTAGTTGGCGTTGAGGATGGCGACTTCGGTGGCGCGTTTCAGGCCGTCGGCGCCCATCATGCGGATATAGGCGTAGGTGATCGGCAGGATCAGCGCGCTGCCGCACGGGGCGGCGGCGACCGGGCCGTAGCTGGTGGCCGGGCCGGCGTCCTTGCGC
>DATJEA010000324.1:0-2989 GCA_035497095.1 Acetobacteraceae bacterium
GCCGGGCGCGTTCACGGCTCCGCCGCCGGCTCCGGGAAGCCGATGAACACATAGCCGGCGCCGCGCACCGACTTGATCAGCTCGTCGCTGGCGCCGTGTGCCGCCAGTTGCTTGCGCAGCCGCAGCACCAGGTTGTCCACCGAGCGGTCGGTCACCGCGTAGGGCCGCCGCAGCACCGCCTCGGACAGCTCATCGCGCGACACCACGGCGCCGACCTGCTCCTGCAACACCACCAGCAGCTCGAACTCGTGCGCCGTCAGATGCACCATGGCGCCATCCGGCTGAAATAATTGCCGCCGCTGCCGGTCGATCAGCCAGCCATCGCCGCGCGCGCCGGCCGCGCGCGCCTGCAACCGCTCGGAGGAGCGCCGGATCACCGAGCGCAGCCGCGCCACGATCTCGCGCGGCGGCGCCAGCTTGGAGATGAAGTCATCGGCGCCCATCTCCAGCCCCATCACCCGGTCGGCCAGTTCCTCATTGCCGGTCAGGAACACCAGCCCACCGGCATAGGCGCGCCGGATTTCCCCCAGCGACAGGATGATATCGGTGGTGGCGATGAACTGGTCGAGGATCACCGCCTCCACCCGCCCCTCGGCAATCCGGCGCAACAGCGCCTCCACGCTGCGCACCTGCACCGTGGAGAAGCCGTGCCGGCCCAGATAGTCGCAGAGCTCGACGGCGAACTCGTCGTCGTCTTCCAGCAGGATCACGTCCTGGTCGGCAAAGCCTTGCAACGGAACGGCCCCCCCTCGCGGCCCGGCCGGCGTGCCGGGCACTCCGCCCATGGTGGCATGGTTCGGCGGCAGACTGCATCTCTCATCGCGTGCCGCCGATTTCAAGCCGGCCAGCGCTTGCCTGCGGCGGCCGGATCGGCCATCACCGGCCAGCCGAAGATGGAGCCAGCCGATGCCGCCCACCCCCGCCGATGCCGCGATCCGCGCCTTCCTGCTGCGGCAGCGGGATGCCCAGGTGGCGCTGCTGGCCGAGCTGGTGCGCACCCCCAGCGACAACCCGCCCGGCGACTGCGCCCCGCATGCCGCCCGCACCGCCGCGGCGCTGGAAGCCCTCGGCCTCAGCGTCGAACGCCATCCGGTGCCGCCGGCGCTGACCCAGGCGCATGGCATGGTCTCGGCCACCAATCTCGTGGTGCGCCGCCGCTTCGGCCCCGGCCCTGTGGTGGCGCTCAACGCGCACGGCGACGTGGTGCCGCCCGGCGAGGGCTGGACCGCCGATCCGTATGGCGCGGAAATCCGCGACGGCTGGCTGTACGGCCGCGGCGCCGCCGTCTCCAAATCCGACATCGCCAGCTACGCCTACGCGCTGCTGGCGCTGGAGGCCGCCGGGCTGCAGCACGGCACGGTCGAACTGCACATCACCTACGACGAGGAGACCGGCGGCGAGATCGGCCCGGCCTGGCTGCTCGCCGAGGGCATCAGCAAGCCGGATTTCGCTCTCGGCGCCGGATTCTCCTACCAGGTGGTGGAGGCGCATAACGGCTGCCTGCACCTGGAAGTCGAGGTCAGCGGCCGCTCCGCCCACGCCGCCCGCCCGTCCAGCGGAGTCGATGCGCTGGAGGCGTCGAGCGCCATCCTCGCCGCGCTCTACGCCTGGCGCCCCAGCCTCGCCGCCCGCGCCTCGGCGGTGCCCGGCATCGGCGCGCCGCAACTCACCATCGGGCTGATCGCCGGCGGCATCAACACCAACGTGGTGCCCGACCGGGTGACCTTCCGCATGGACCGCCGCATCGTGCCGGAGGAGCAGCCGGAGGCCGTGGAGGCCGAACTGCGCGAGCTGATCGCCGCCGCCGCCGCACCCTTCCCCGCCAATGTCGCGGTCCGCCGCATCCTGCTCGCCACCCCGCTCACCCCCAGCCCGCAAGCCGCCGGCCTCACCGCGCTGCTCTGCGCCCACGCCAGCCGGGAGATGGGCGAGACGGTCACCGCTGGCGGCGTGCCGCTCTACACCGACGCCCGCCACTACGCCGCCGCCGGCGTGCCGATCGTGCTGTACGGCGCCGGCCCGCGCAGCATCGAGGAAGCCAACGCCCACCGCGCCGACGAGCGCGTGCCGCTGGAGGAACTGCATCGCGCCACCCTGGTCGTGGCGCTCACCCTGGCGGATTTCCTGGCGCCCGCGTAAAGCATGCCACCGCAATGCGATGAGGAATTCATGAGCGACACCATCAAGGTCCTCGGCCTGGTCGGCAGCTTCCGCAAGGCCGGCTACAACGGCATGGCCCTGCGCGCCGCGATCGAGCTGACGCCACCCGGCATGCTGATCGAAACGCATGACTACCGCGACATCCCATTCTACCACGGCGACCTGGAAGACGAATCCGGCATCCCCGCCCCGGTCAAGGCGCTGGGCGAGAAAATCCGTGCCGCGGACGCGCTGCTGATCGTGACCCCGGAATACAACACCTCGCTCCCCGGCCTGCTCAAAAACGCGCTGGACTGGGTCAGCCGCGAGCCGCAGGGCTCGTTCGCGGCCAAGCCGGTCGCCGTCATGGGCGCCAGCCCGGGCAGCTTTGGCACCGTGCGCGCGCAGCAGCATCTGCGCGAAGTGCTGCGCAACGTCGGCGCACAGACCATGCAACGGCCGCAGGTGACGATCACCCTCGCCGAACAGCGCTTCAGCGCCGACGGCAGACTCACCGATGAAGCCACCCGGCAGCATATCGGCAAGCTGCTGGTGGCGCTGGGGGAATGGACGATGCTGCTCAGGAAGTAAGGAAGCTCTTCTTTGTTTGAAAACAAAGAAGCAAAAAAACTTCATTCATTTTGGAGACTCCGGTGTCTCCGCACCTCAACAGTTGCAAGGCGATCACAAGTTTTTTGGTTCTTCTTTTCAAAAAAGAACCCTTGCTTCCTTCCCCCGCCACGTCAAAAGCATCACCGCCCCTACCGCCTCCAGCACCGCGCACCCCGCCAGCGGCACGGTATAACCGCCAGTGAGGTCGTGCGCCGCGCCCATCAGTGCCGGTGCGAAG
>DATJEA010000325.1:0-2967 GCA_035497095.1 Acetobacteraceae bacterium
AGGTCGGCTTCGTGCCGGCGCTCGGCCTCGCCCAGGGCGACGGTGCGGCCAGCCGGGCGCTCACCGGCATGGGCGTCATCTGCTGGCAGCTCCCTTGGGTCGGCTCGGTGGAAGAAGTGCTGCGGCGCGACGGTGCCGGGCTCGACCTGGTCTATCTGCACCGCCACGGCCCGATGCAGCGCTACGCCGCGCTGGCCCGGCACTGGGCGCCGCAAGCCAGGCTGGTCTATTCGCTGGCCGACCTGCACTGGTTGCGCGCCGCGCGCGCACATGCGCTGGCCATCGGCCAGGATACGCTGCCGCCGGAGATCGAAGCCCTGCGCCACGCCGAACTCACCGCCATCCTGGCCGCCGACGCGGTGATCACCCATTCCAGCCACGAGGCCGCGCTGCTCGCCGCCGACACGCCGCAAGCCGCGGTGCATCTGCTGCCCTGGGCGATCGCGCCGCGCCCGGTCACCACGCCGTTCGCCGGCCGCGACGCCATCGCCTTCGTCGGCAGCTACGGCCACCCGCCCAACCTCGACGCCGCCCGGACCCTGCTCGCCGAGGTGATGCCGGCGGTCTGGGCCGAGGCGCCGGCGCTCCGCCTGCTGCTCGCCGGCAGCGACCTGCCGGCCAGCCTGCGCGACGCCGCCGCGGCCGCCCCCGGCCCGGTCGAGGTGCTCGGCCACATCCCCGACCTCGCGGCGCTGTGGGAACGCTGCCGGCTCTCGGCCGCGCCGCTGCGCTACGGCGCCGGGCTGAAAGGCAAGGTGCTGGACAGCCTCGCCGCCGGCATCCCCTGCCTGTGCTCCGAAACCGCCGCCGAGGGCATGGACCTGCCCGCAACCCTCGCCCCGCTGGTCACCGCAGGCCCGGCCGCGATGGCCGCCGCGATCCTGCGCCTGCACCGCGACGAAGCCGCCTGCACCGCACTCGGCCAGGCCGGGCTGGACTGGATCGAGGACCACTTCAGCAGCGCCCGCATCGTCGCGGCGATGCGCGATGTGGCGGGGTGAAGCAAGGCTGGGGCGTTGCCCCAGACCCCACCAGGGGCCGAGCCCCTGGACCTCTGAACTTCGTATTGCCTGTGGGGAGAGGGGGCCAATCGGCCCCCTCTCCCCACAGGCAATCTGAGTCGGGGGTTCCAAGGGCTTTGCCCTTGGCGGGGTTCGGGGCAGCGCCCCGCCTTACTCGCCCCGCCCGATCACCCGCTCGATGCGCCGGTCCGGCACCAGCCACATCAGCGCGATGGCGCTGAACATCGCCAGTCCGGCCAGCGGCGAGGCGAGCCAGGCCAGCAGGATGCCGATGAGATACAGCAGTGGCGAGGCCTTGCCCTTGGCGTCCCGCCCGATCGCCCGCACCAGCAGGCTGTCCGGCCCATGCAGCCGCAGCAGGCAGCGTTGCAGCACCCAGTAGGCGATCGCGCAGCACATCAGGTCGACGCCATAGGCCACCATCGGCCAGCGGCCGAACTGGTTCTCGCCCATCCAGCCGGTGGTGAACGGCAGCAGCGACAGCCAGAACAGCAGATGCAGATTGGCCCACAGCACCACCCCGTTCACCCGCCGCGACGCCTGCATCATGTGGTGATGGTTGTTCCAGTAGATGCCGACATAGATGAAGCTCAGCACGTAGCTCAGCAGCACCGGCCACAGCGCCAGCAGCGCCGCCAGGCTGCCGTCATGCGGCACCTTCAGCTCCAGCACCATGATGGTGATGATGATCGCCAGCACGCCGTCGCTGAACGCTTCCAGCCGATTCTTTTCCATCCCCCGAACAACAGCGCGGCCGGCCGGCGAGGTCAATCGCGCCGGCGTGCCGTCGGCCGGGGTGGCGGTGATGCGGGTGGCGATCCGGAGCCTGATCGTCCCCTGGCTGGCGCTCGATCGGACCGCCAGCCAAATGACCAACAGCTATTTCGATCCGCAGTCCGGTTCATTTATCATCACACAACAGTTCATTGTGCGGCATCCGCCGCGGTGCGAGTCTGCCGGCCGGCCGGCACGCGCGGATGGTTCGCTCGTCCTGGCAAGTGACAGGCAAGGGGGTTGGCGTGGCTGCGAAATATATCAAATCGACAACAACGCTTACACCGAAGAACGTCTGGGACAAGTTGAACAGCGGCGATTGGTCGTTTGACGATTGCCCGTGGGTGATCGTCGGAAACCTTTATGCGGCGGTGAATTTCACCGGCGACGGGTCATGGCAGGAAATCGTCGTCGATCTGTTCAAGAAAGGGCAGACGCGATTCGCGGTCCTGGCCGGGCGGCATGGCGACCAGCTTGGCACGCAGGTGGACACCAAAACCGGCAAGTTCCTGTCCCGCGAGCCGGGCGACAGCGCCATCAACCCCGCTGACGACCAGAAAGTGGCCGACCGTCTGACGGCGTCGCTCAAGACCATCGATATCGTGGTGAAAGACGTCGGCAACGGGTCGCACGATTCGGTTGACCTGCTGAAAGCGGAAATTCGCAGCCAGCTTGCCGCCGGGCGCATTGTGGTGCTGGCCTGGTGCTACTCATTGTACGGGATGAAGGCGGGGTGGGACCAAAGCGTGAAGAATGTGTGGCCACAGGTATTCTCCGGACCGAATATGACGCCGATCTCCTGGACCGCGAAGGACTGGGATTGGGCGGCCGCCATGGGACAGTCCGGGGCATCGATCGCGGCTCAGACCCAGGCGGTGCCGTAACGCCGGGGTTGCTCTCCGGCCACCTGATGCGCGCCAGCCGCCCCAAAGGCCGCGATGGGGCGGGCCGGGCGCGCGGGGTCTTGCGACGAGATCGCGACGGTCTAGAGTTGCCTCCCTGCGACGCCTGCGGGCAGAAGGGAAACACGGCCAGCATGACCACGCGCCACCCACCGCCGCACCCCCACCCCCCCGGCTCCTGACGCCAAGGTGTCCGCCACCGCCTCAGCCCTCCCCAACCGCCGGCTGATCGTGCTGTGCGTGATGATGGGCAACCTGATGCAGTCGCT
>DATJEA010000326.1:0-7931 GCA_035497095.1 Acetobacteraceae bacterium
GACCTGCATCGCGGCCGAGAATGGTGGCGTGTCCATGTATTTCCAGCGAATCCACGAGATGATCGCCAGTTCCACCACCACCACGCAGATCGCCAGGACGGTCGCGGTGATGAAATCCGGGATCAGGTAGGGCAGCGTGTGGCCGATGCCGCCCAGCGTGGTCATCACCCCGCAGATCACGCCGCGCACCAGCGGCGCGCCGCGCCCGGTCAGGCTGCCATTATCCGACAGCGCCTCGGCGAAGCCCATCGAGATGCCGGCGCCGATCGAGGCCGCCATGCCGACCAGGAACGCCTCCCAGGAATTGCCGGTGGCGAAGGCGGCGGCGAATACCGGCGCCAGGGTGGAGACCGAACCGTCCATCAGCCCGGCCAGCCCCGGCTGGATGAAGCGCAGCACGAACACCCGCCTGGCCGCCTCGTCTTCCTCGTGGCGCACGTTTTCCGGCAGATGCTCGGCCATCAGGCGGTCGGCGGTGTGCTCATGCGCTACCTCGGCCTCGGCCAGGTCGCCGAGCAGCTTGCGGGTGGAGGCATCGGTGGTGCGCTGCGCCGCCTGGCGGTAGAAGCGCGCCGATTCCACCTCCATGGTCGCCGCGGCACCGCGCACCGCATCCAGTCGCAGCGGCAGCAACTGCCAGATCGCCTTGGGGGTGATGAAGCCGCGCACGTCCTGGCGGCGGATCAGCGGGATATGCTCGCCGAATTTCTCGCGGTAGAGGTCGATCAGCCAGCGCCGGTGCTCGCCTTCCTCGGCCGCCATCTCGGTGAAAATGTTGGCGCTGGCCGGGTAGTCGGCGCGCAGGCCCTCGGCGAAGTCGGCGTAGATGCGGCCGTCCTCCTCCTCGCTGCTGATCGCCAGCGCCAGGATTTCCCGCTCGGTCAACTCGTCGAAATTGCGCATGGCTCAGGCCCGTCCATCCTATTGCAGTGCAATATGGGGGGCGGCGCCGCAACGATCAAGACGATATCGCAATGATAAGAATGGCTCGCAGTCGCATCTGTCGCGCCGTTCGCGATCACTCCAGCGGATAGTCGTAGCGCACGAACTCGGACAGGCTCGCCACTTGGTCGTAGAGCCGGCGGGCGGTGGCGTTCTGGTTATGGGTGAACCAGTACATCTTCGGCGCCCCGGCCGCCCTGGCCGCTTCGCCGACCGCCTCGATCAGCTTGCGGCCGACGCCGCCGCCGCGTTGCGCCGGATCGACGAACAGATCCTGCAGATAGACCATCGGCTTGCGCGCCCAGCAGGTGTCCTGGAACAGGAAATGGGCGATGCCGATCAGCCGCCCGCTGTCGTCGCGCGCGCCGCGGCCATGCAGCCGGCCGCTCATCAGCCCGGCCCAGGTGTGCTCGTATTGCTCAGGCGGCAGCACGGTGTTGTAGAAGGTGAGATAGCCGGTCCACAACTCGGCCCAGCGCGGCCGGTCGTCCAGTTGGAACAGATCGACGGTGGTCATGCCGGCTGGTCTCCTTCAGGGCCACGCACAACGCGCCTCGGCGGCAACGGGTTGGCGGCGGTGACAGCAGACTGACACGGGCTTCGGGCGCCGAACAGACCCGGCGGCGCGGAAAACCGGCAGACCAATCAGCTCGGCTCCCAGCCCTCCAGCTTCAGCACCTCGCCGGCGAGGTAGAGGCTGCCGCAGATCAGCACCCGCGCCGGATGGCCGTCGCGCGGCAACTGGGCCAGCGCGCCGCGCACATCCGGCCCCGGCCGCGCCACGCCGGCGGATGCCGCGATGATCCGCTCGATCGGCAGCGCCAGATGCTGCCCCGGCTCGGCCACCGCCCAGACCGTCGTTGCACGCCCCAGCAGCGGGCGCAGGAACTCGACGGTATCCTTGGCCTGCTTCATGCCCACCAGCAGATGCACCGGCCGATCCGCCCAACTCGCCAGATGCTCGCCGAGCACCACGCCGCCGCCGGGATTATGCCCGCCATCCAGCCACAGCTCCCAGTCGGCTGGCAGCATCCGCGCCAACGGTCCGGCGAGGCGCTGCATCCGCGCCGGCCACTCGGCGGTGGCGACGCCGCGTGCGATCGCCGCATCGCCGACCAGGCCCGAGGCGCGCAGCACCGCCACCGCGATGCCGGCATTCTCCACCTGATGCGGCCCCAGCAACGACGGCGGCGGCAGGTCCAGCACGCCGCGCCCGTCGCGATAGCGCAGGCCGCTGTCGCTGCGCTCGATGCCCCAGTCGCGGCCCCGGCGCAGCAGCGGCGCGTCCACCGCGTCGGCATGCTCGGCCAGCACCTCCAGCGCCTCGGCCGGCTGGAAGCCGGTGACCACCGGCACATGGCGCTTCATGATACCGGCCTTCTCGAACGCGATCTTGGCCAGCGTGTCGCCGAGAAACTCGCGGTGATCCATCGACAGCGCGGTGATCGCGCACAGCTTCGGCGCCGCGATCACGTTGGTGGCGTCGAACCGCCCGCCCAGCCCCACTTCCAGGATGCACAGATCGGCCGGCGCCCGCGCGAACAGCACGAAGGTGGCGGCCATCAGCACCTCGAACACGGTGATCGGCTGGCCGGCGTTCACCGCCTCCACCTCCTCCAGCACCGCCTCCAGCGCCGCGTCGGTGACCAGCTTCCCGGCGATGCGAATCCGCTCGTTGAAGCGCACCAGATGCGGCGAGGTGGTGACGTGCACGCTGAGGCCCTGCGCCTCGGCCATCGCGCGCAGGAAGGCGCAGGTGCTGCCCTTGCCGTTGGTGCCGGCGATATGCAGTACCGGCGGCAGCTTGGCCTCCGGGTTGCCGAGCGCTGCCAGCAACCGCCGCAGCCGCTCCAGGCTGAGGTCGATCAGCCGCGGATACAGGCCGTGCAGCCGCTCGATGATCGCCTCGGCCCGCCCCGGCTGGGTCACGCCGCCGCAAGCTCCCGGTTGCGCAGCAGGCCGATCAGCCGCGCCAGCGTTGCGGCCATCTCGGTGCGCTTGACAACCATGTCAAGAATGCCGTGCTCCAGCAGGTATTCCGCGCGCTGGAAGCCCTCCGGCAGCTTCTCGCGCACCGTCTGCTCGATCACCCGCGCACCCGCGAAGCCGATCAAGGCACCTGGCTCGCCGATCTGGATGTCGCCCAGCATGGTGAAGCTGGCGGTGACGCCGCCGGTGGTGGGATCGGTCAGCACGGTGATGAACGGCAGCCCGGCCTCCTTCACCAGCCTTGAGGCGATGATGCTGCGCGGCATCTGCATCAGGCTCACCGCGCCCTCCTGCATCCGCGCGCCGCCCGAGGCGGTGAACACGATCAGCGGCGCGTCCTGCAGCACCGCCAGCCTGGCCGCCGACAGCAGGCCCTCGCCGACCGCAGCGCCCATGGAGCCCGCCATGAATTCGAACGCCATCACCGCCGCCACTGCCTTGTGGCCGCCGATCCGGCCGTGCGCCACCAGGATCGCGTCGTCCAGATGGGTGCTGTCGCGCGCGGCCTTCAGCCGGTCCGGATAGCGCTGGGTGTCGCGGAAGCGCAGCGGGTCGGCGGGCGCCTTGGGCAGCTCGATGCGGGTGTATTTGCCGCCGTCGAACGTCCAGCCCAGCCGCTCCACGGCGCCGGCGCGCATGTGATGGCCGCAATGGCCGCACACTTTGCGGTTCTTCTCCAACTCGGTATGGAAGGTCATCTGCTGGCAGGACGGGCACTGGATCCACAGATTCTCCGGCACATCGCGCCGCCCCAGCAGGGTGCGGATGCGCGGGCGGACATATTCGGTGAGCCAACTCATGCGATGATCCTCTATGCCGCGATCCGGGCGCCGCGCACGCCCTCGGCCAGCGCGCGCACCTGGTCCAGCACCTGCGTCACCGTGCTGGCCGTGGCGCGGCCCTTGTCATCCAGGCTGGCCGCCAAGGTATCAATCAGCGCCGAGGCCACCACCGCGCCATCGGCGGCCATCACCGCGGCGGCGGCCTGGGCGGCGGAGCGGACGCCGAAGCCGATGGCGATCGGCAGATCGGTCACCTTGCGGATACGTGGAATCGCCTCGGCCAACTCGTCCGAACTCGCGGTGCGGGTGCCGGTGATGCCGGTGATCGACACGTAATAGACGAAGCCGGAACTCCCCGCCAGCACCAGCGGCAGCCGCGCATCATCGGTGGTCGGCGCCACCAGGCGGATGATGTCGAGCCCGTTGGCCGCCGCATCCGGCACTACCAACCCCGCCTCCTCGCTCGGCAGATCGACGATGATCAGCCCGTCCGCGCCGGAAGCCGCCGCATCGGCGCAGAATTTGGCCACGCCGTACGACATGATCGGGTTGAAATACCCCATCAGCACCACCGGCGTCAGATCGTCGCCGCGCCGGAAACCCCGCACCATCTCCAGCGTGTGCCGCATCTTGATGCCGCCATCCAGCGCCCGCCGCCCGGCCAACTGGATCGTCGGACCATCGGCCATCGGGTCGGTAAACGGGCAGCCGATCTCGATCAGATCCGCGCCGGCCGCCGGCATGCCCTCCAGGATCGCCCGCGCCGTGGCAATGTCTGGATCGCCGGATTCCAGGAACGGCATCAATGCACCGCGCCCCTCGGCTCTCAGCTTGGCAAAACGGGCGGCGATGCGGCTCATGGCGGGGGACTCTCTCAGTAAGGTAAGGAAGCAGTTCTTTTTTGAAAAAAAGAACCAAAAAACTTCATTCGCCTTGCAACAGCGGAGGGGCGGAGGGCGCGTACACTCCAATGGATGGAAAGTTTTTTTGCTTCTTTTTGTTCACAGAAAGAAGACCTTCCTTCCCTACAGCGTCACCCCCAGCGCATCCGCCACGGTAAAGATATCCTTATCCCCGCGCCCACTCAAATTCAGCAGAATGATCTGCTCCTTGCCCATCCCAGGCGCGATCTTGCTGATATGGGCCAGCGCGTGCGCCGGTTCCAGCGCCGGGATGATGCCCTCGGTCCGGGTGCAGAGCTGGAACGCCGCCAGCGCCTCGTCATCGGTCGCCGAGACGTATTCCACCCGGCCGATATCGTGCAGCCAGGCGTGCTCCGGCCCGATGCCGGGGTAGTCCAGCCCGGCCGAGATGCTGTGCGCCTCGGTGATCTGCCCGTCATCGTCCTGCAGCAGATAGGTGAGATTGCCGTGCAGCACGCCCGGCCGCCCGCGCAGCAGGCTGGCCGCGGTCTGGCCGCTATCCAGCCCGTGCCCGCCGGCCTCCACGCCGACCAGCCGCACCGAGGGCTCGTCGAGGAACGGGTGGAACAGCCCCATCGCGTTGGAGCCGCCGCCGATCGCCGCGATGCACATATCCGGCAGCCGGCCCTCGGCCTCCTGCAACTGCGCCCGCGCCTCGTCGCCGATCACGCTCTGGAAGTCGCGCACCATGGCCGGGAACGGGTGCGGCCCGGCGACGGTGCCGATGATGTAGTAGGTGTCCCGCACATTGGCGACCCAGTCGCGCAGCCCCTCGTTCATCGCGTCCTTCAAGGTGGCGCTGCCGGAGGTGACCGCCTTCACCTCGGCGCCGAGCAGCTTCATGCGGAACACGTTGGGCTTCTGCCGCTCCACGTCCACCGCGCCCATGTAGATGGTGCACGGCATGCCGAACAGCGCGCAGACGGTGGCCGTCGCCACGCCGTGCTGGCCGGCGCCGGTCTCGGCGATGATCCGCGTCTTGCCCATCCGCCGCGCCAGCAGGATCTGCCCCATGCAGGAGTTGATCTTGTGTGCGCCGGTGTGGTTCAGCTCCTCGCGCTTGAAGTAAATCTTGGCGCCGCCGAGCTTCTCGGTCAGCCGCTGGGCGAACCATAGCGGGCTGGGCCGGCCGACATAATGCTTGAGATACTGGTCAAGCTCGCGCCGGAAGGCGGCATCCACCTTGGCGGCGTTATACGCGGCCTCCACCTCCAGGATCAGCGGCATCAGCGTCTCGGCGACGAAACGGCCGCCATACTGGCCAAACCGGCCCTGGGCGTCGGGGCCAAGCCGCAGCGAATTGGGGATGGGCTGGTTCAAGACGGTGCCTCCGCTAAGGCCGCTTTCATAGCCCAGGCCGAGCCCCAAAGGCCAGACAGCGAAAGCCTACGCCCAAAAGCCCTCGTTCGCCTGGCACGGCGGTGCGCGCCGGGACCCTGGCGCCGCCAAAACGGATGAAAAGTTTTTTTGCTTCTTTTTGTTCACAAAAAGAAGTCCTTGCTTCCCCTGCGACCGAAAATTGCGCCGCTCCGGGTTTTCAGCAATCCCGAGTGATCCGGCTCACACCCCAAAACCCGATCTCCCGGCATGGTCTCCCAACGCAGCCGGCATCCGGCGCGCCCGGGGAGAGCGGACCATGAGCACGCAAAAGCACATCCTGATTGTCGACACCGATCATGCGCCGTGGGCCCGGCTCCAGGCGATCTGGGCCGGCCAGGCCGAGGCGCCGCCGATCGTGCTGCATGCCGCGACCGGCGCCGAAGCCGCCAGCATCGCCACCTCGCGCGGCCCGCTGGTCGACGCGATGGTGATCGAGGCCGAATTGCCCGACGAGCATGGTGCGGCCCTGTGCGAACGCCTGCGCGCCCGCGGCTTGCGCCTGCCGATCATCGTGGTCGGCGCGCATGACAGCGAGGCCGAGGCGGTGCACTGCCTGGACGCCGGCGCCAACGACTATGTGGCGAGGCCCGTGCGCGCCGCCGAACTCGCCGCCCGCCTGCGCGCCCAGTTGCGCGCCTTCGCCGCCATCGAGGACGCCGAACTGCTGATCGGCCCCTATGTCTTCCGCCCCGCCAGCCGCCACTTGCAGGAACGCGGCGGCACGCGGCGCATCCGCCTGACCGAAAAGGAGACCGCGGTGCTGAAGCACCTACACCGCGCCGCAGGCAGCCCGGTCGGCCGCAAGGCGCTGCTGCGCGAGGTCTGGGGCTACAGCCCCAATGTCAGCACCCACACGGTGGAGACCCACATCTACCGCCTGCGCCGCAAGATCGAACCCGACGCCGCCCGCATCACCCTGCTGGTGAACGAAGATGGCGGCTACCGGCTGGACCCGGACTGGCAGCCCGAACCGATCCGCCACTGGCTGCCGAAGGTGGTGCTGGCGGGGGTGGGGGCGTAGGGCAGCAGAAGCGGCCGCGAACCCCGGCCTCAGGCGTCCGCGGCCACCGCATCGAGCAGCGCATACAGCCGGTCGAGTTCGGCGTCGAACATCGCAACCAGCCGCTCGGCCTCCGTTGCCGGCAACCAGCGGCTGACCGAGCGAAAGCGCATCTCCGCCAGATAGGCCGCGGTCAGGTCGCGCCACGGCAACCCGTCGGTCGCGGCCTGCACTTTCGCCAGCGTCGCCATCAGTTCCTGGCGGATGCCATCGACGAACGCAGCGTCGGGCGGTTCGCTCAGCCCGCCATTCGCCGGCTGCCTCGCCGCGGGGTTGTCGTGAGGCGCTGTAAACAGGTCAGGCTGCTCGCCGAGTCGGGCATGTTCCATGTCGCCATTCTACCCGCCCGACATCGGCGCTGCCAGCCTCCCGGCTCCCAGTCTTGCGACACCGGGCAAAACCCCGGCATTCTGTCGCCATGTCAGAACATTGGCGCCGCACCAACCTCCCCGAACTCGTGCAACGCCTGCTCGCCCGGCCGGGCCATGAGCATGTCCGCGCCGCCGTCAGCACCATCCTGACCGAGGGCCTCGGCCTCTCCTACACCGCCGCCGATCACGAAGTCCGCCTGCCGGAAATCCACGGACGCCTGGACACCCTGATCGGCAACACCGTCTTCGAATACAAAAGCGACCTGCGTCGCGAGTTGCCCGACGTCGAAGCCCGCCTGCCGGACTATCTCGCCGAGCGCACCCGCCTCTCCGGCCGCGCCAGCAAGGCTTCGGGGTGATCGCGATGCGGCACGATGCTGCTGAGTTCGGCCAGCGCGCCGTCGCGGTGCTCAAAGGCGATGAAACTGGCGCCGTCGGTGGCGATGCCGATGCTGGCGCGGCCGGAGAGGCGGGTGCGCTCGGC
>DATJEA010000327.1:0-2939 GCA_035497095.1 Acetobacteraceae bacterium
TGGACGTTGACCACCAGCCGCCACTTCTTGCGGTCCATGGTCTTGCCGTGCTTGGCCGCCGATTCCTCGGCGATCTTCCACTGACCGGCCAGCGCATCCGGGCCGCCGGGCAGGCCGGCGCCGAGCGACAGCATGCCGAGACCGTGCTTGCCGGCCAGCGTCGGCGCCGCCGGGGTCAGGGTGCTGGCCACCGCGATGTCGAAATGCGGGTCGCTGTACGGCGCCAGATGCAGGCGGGCGTCGCGCAGTTCGAACCAGTCGGTCTTGACCGTCACCGGCTCCTGACAGGCCAGCAGCGCCATGATGGCGTCGAGCGACTGCTCCATGCGATGGCGCTGGGTCGAGGCCTCGATGCCCATCATATAGGCGTCCGACACCAGCGCGCCGGGGCCGCAGCCGAGCATGGCGCGGCCGCGCGTCATATGGTCGAGCTGGACGAAGCGCTGGGCGACCAGCAGCGGGTGGTGATACGGCAGGCTGGTGACGCCGGAGCCGAGCTTGATGTGCTTGGTGCGCTCGGCGGCGGCGGCGATGATCAGCTCCGGCGAGGCGATGGTCTCCCAGCCGGCGGAATGGTGCTCGCCGATCCAGGCCTCGTCGTAGCCGAGATAGTCGAGCCACTCGAGCATCTCGATATCGCGGCGGATGGCGAGGTTGGGGTTGTCGCCGAGACGGTGGAACGGCGCCAGGAAGATGCCGAATTTCAGGCCGCGATGCGCCATGGACGATGCCTCTCGATGCTGCGCCGGGATTGCACCGGCCTTGGACGGCCATGCTGCCCCGGTTGCGCGGTTCCGCCAAGGGTGGGCCGGGGCAAGGGTGGGCCGGGGCAAGGGTGGGCCGGGTCAGGCCTCGGCGGCGTTGTAGGTGACCAGGGTGCAGACCGCGCAGGCGGCGGCGCCATCCTGCCGCCACCAGCGGCAGCGCGCCCTTATCGCACAGGGTTGCAGGCCGGGCGGCGCGTCCGGCGCGGCGCCGCTGGCTGCGACGTGGTCGCGGATGCGGCCGATCAGCCCGCATTGCCCGCTCGCCTCGCCCGAACCGCCCGCCTGCCAGTGGCCGCAACCTTGCGCGGCGCAGGGCGCGGCGAAGCGGAAACGGCGCTCCGGCGCGTCATCGCCGCGCAACGCCGCGCGCATCGCGGCGTCCACCGGCAGCGGCGTGCGCAGATTGCTGACCGTGCCGTCGGCGCCGACCAGCCCGGTGATGCGCAGCCCGAAGCCGTCCGGCGCGGCATCAAGCGGCGCGCCATCCAGCGTAGCACTGGGGCAGAGCGGCGGCGCGTCCTGCATGCCGATGCGGGTCAGCCGGCCTTGCGCGCCGCCCGGCCGCTGCCGGCCGGCTTGGCCGCCGCGGCTTTGCCGCCCCGGGTCGCCTTGACGCTGGGGGTGGCCGGGGCGAACGCCATGCCGGCATGGTTCAGCGTCTTGGTGGCGGCATGCACGCCGGGGTTGGCCAACGTGGCCATGTGGCCGATCACCGCGGCATGGATCGCGCTGGCGATGCCGTTCTGTTCGTCGTCGGTGAGCGGCAGGTTGCCGAGATCAACGGTGAATTTGGCCATTTTGGCCTCCCATATGTCATGCGGTGCACAGTTTGCCGTGCAGCGCTGCGTGTTTCGTCGCGTCGTGTGCCGTCGCCCGCGTAACGGTCGGCGGCCGCGTTGCATAGCGCAGCCGGTGCCGCGCCGCCAGCCGTAAACGTCAGGCCGAGCCAACCGCGTCGCGCGGCGCCGAGCGTGGCGGCGGCATCGGATAGGAGACGCTGCCGTCATAGCCCATCGCCGCACGCAAGGCGGCGCATTCGTCGTCCAACGGTGCCGCTTCCGGCAGCCGCCCGGTGTTGCGCAGATGATCGGCCAGCGCGGTGCGCACCGCCAGCGCGGTGGGGCGCATCCCCAGTTGGTCGGCCAGCGCGACTGACCGGCGTAGCCAGGTTTCCGCCTCGGATTCCCCGCCCGACGCTTCCGGGCGGGGCTGCCGGGCGTGGTAGAGGCCGAGCGTGCCGAGCGCCTGTGCCTCCACCGCGCGCATGCCGGTGGCGCGCGCCGCCTCCAGCGTCGCCTGGCAGGTGGCCAGCGCCCTGGGGTCGTCACGCTGCACGCGCAGCAGCGCCAGCGGCGGGCCGCAGAGCAGGCGCATGCCGCCGAGGCCGTGCCGGGTGGCGTAGTCGGACGCGCTGTCCAGCAGCGTCTCGGCCTCGTCGAGGCGGCCGGCCCTGGTATAGGCGCGGCCGAGGCTGCGGGCGATGAACGGGATATGCACCAGGATGTCGCTGGTGCGGGCGATGTCCATCGCCGTCTCCAGCACGTCGATCGCGGCATCGATATTGCCGAGTTCCAGGTAGAGCGGGCCTTCGTAGATCGCCACCGCCAGCAGGTCGAACGGCCGGCGGGTGGCCTCGGCGATGGCACGGGCCTCGCGCGCGGCCTCGGCGGCGGCGGCCAGGTTGCCAGTGCGGACATGGATCGACGACAGGCTGCACAGATAGATCGCCGACGCGGTGCCGGTGGTGATCATGGTGCCTTGCAACCGGCGCTCGTTGCGGACATGCGGCAGGTTCTCTTCCAGCACCGCGGCGCCGGCGGCGAACTCGCCCGCGTACCACATCGCCTGGCTGAGCGCGAAGGCGGCGCCGACCACGCCGACGCTGTCATCGGCGGCCAGCATGGTGTCGAGCGCCATGCGGCTGACCGAGAGTGCCCCCCGGATGTCGCCCATATGGGCCAGCATGGCGCCGCGGCTGATGTTGACGCGGGCCAGCATCAGCTGGTCGCCGGCCTGCTGGGCCAGCGCGCCGGCCTCGTCGAGATAACGCATCATGCGCGGCACGTCGGCCAGCGGCGCCAGCACGACGCGCAGCTTGAGCCGCGCCTCGATGCCGAGCGCGATGGTGTGCTGATCGCGCGGCAGATGGTCGAGTGCCGCGACCGCATGCTC
>DATJEA010000328.1:0-6990 GCA_035497095.1 Acetobacteraceae bacterium
GCCTGGTCGACGAATTGCCGATCGAACCGTTCACAGCCGACCTCGATGCCGGCTGGGCGCGGCCGCCGCTGGATGTGGTGCTGACCGACCGGCAGGAGCGGATCCTGGTCGATGCCGGGCTGATGCCGCTGTCGTCGATTCCGTATACCGAGGATGCGGTGTTCGGCGCGGTGCGCAGCCTGCAGACGCCGCAGCAGTATACCGGCGCCACCGCGTCGGCGGCCAATGCCAATGCCAGGCTGTCGACCCAGATCAACACGCTGCTCTGCGTGTCGCGGTTCGCCCATTATGTGAAAATGCTGGGCCGCTCGATGGTCGGCTCATTTCGTACCGGCGAGGAGATCGAGCGGCAGTTGCAGTCCTGGCTGAGCGGCTTCGTCAACTCCAACGTGTCGAGCGGCAGCGATACCCGCGCGCAATACCCGCTGGTCTCCGGCCGGGTGACGGTGCGCGAGCGGCCGGGCCGGCCGGGCGTGTTCGGCTGCGTGGTGCAGTTGCAGCCGTATTTCCAACTCGACGATGTCTCGGCGGCGTTCCGCCTGACCACCGACATCGTGGCGCCGGGGGCCAGCCTCCGATAGAACGGGATGCCCAATGGCCGTTGCGGCGCGGATCGGCCCGCGCGGAAGGCCGCACCCCGCCGCACGGGGTGAACGAATGGAACCAGGATCACGCCGGCCCGTTGCGCCGGCCAGGGAAGGACGCAGGATAGCATGTCAGACAGCGGCAAGACCGAGAACGGCAAGGCTGATAGTGGCAAGGCAGGCGGCGACGATACCGTCGGCGAGCTGTTTCGCGCCGGCAAGCTGACGGCGGCGGTGGAGGCGGCCGGGGCCGCGGTGCGCAAGGCGCCGGGGGACCTCGGCGGACGGGTGCTGCTGGCCGAACTGCTGCTGTTCACCGGCAATCTGGAGCGCGCCGACGTGATCCTGGACGCGGCCGGCCAGGCCGATCCGGAGGCGATGGTGGTGGTCGCCGAGTTCCGCCAGTTGCTGCGCGCCGATATCGCGCGCCGGCAGTTGCGCCGCGACGGCAGGGTGCCGGAGTTCCTCGATGGCGCCACCGAGAACATGCGCCTGGTGCTGGCCGCTCTGGTGGCGCAGCGTGGCGGCGATGTGGCGGAGGCGGCCCGCCTGGCCGCTGAGGCCGAGGCGGCCCGGCCGCAGGTCTCCGGCCATGCCGGCGACGCCGCGTTCGATGATTTTCGCGACGCCGACGACCTCTGCGCCGGGTTCTTCGAGGTGCTCACCAGCACCGGCAAGTATTTCTGGATTCCGACCGAGCGCGTCGAGAGCATTGAGTTCCATCCGCCGAAGCGCGCCCGCGACCTGATGTGGCGCCGCGCCAGCATGTCGGTGCGCAACGGTCCGGATGGTGATGTCTATATTCCGGCGGTCTATGGCAGCGAGGATGCGGCGTTGTCCGACGCGCTGAAGCTGGGGCGCGAAACCGACTGGCAGGGCGAGGCGCTGGTGCGCGGCCTGGGCCAGCGGCTGTTCCTGGTCGGCGAGGAGGCGATCGGCGTGATGGACCTCGGCACGCTCGAATTTGCCGATGTGACGGCGGCGTGAGCGGCCGGCTTTCAGGGCGCGGCGACAGCAGCCGCGGCGATCCGGCGCATCGCGGCGGGCCGCGCGCCGAATTGCCGCTGCTGGACCGGCTGATCGATGACGCGCCGGACGAGCAGCGCGACCCGCCGATGTCGCCCGGTGAGGCGATCACGGTGTTGCGCATGTCGGTGCGCCGCGACCTGGAGGCGCTGTTGAATGCGCGGCGGCGCTGGCGATCCTGGCCCCCGGAGCTGCGGGAGCTGGCGGCGTCACCGGTCGGCTACGGCATCCCGGATTTCACCTCCGGCGCGATGAACGAGGCCGGGCGGCGGGAGATGCTGCGCGCCGAGGTGGAAGCGACCATCCGCCGGTTCGAGCCGCGCATGGTGGAGGTGAAGGTGCTGCTGATCGAGAATACCGACAAGCTGGACGCGACCTTGCGCCTGCAGATCAAGGGCAAGCTGCATGCCCAGCAGGTGCTGTTTGACACCACGGTGGATTCGACCACCGCGGATGTTTACGTTTCGTCACAACATTATGCATAAATTCAAAGGATAGCAACGCGATGTCCGACGCTTTGCTGCCCTATTTCAACCGTGAACTGCAGGCCATCCGCAAGCTGGCGCAGGAGTTTGCCGAGGCGCACCCGAAGGTCGCCGGGCGGCTGCGGATGGCCGGCGACACGGTGGACGATCCGCATGTCGAGCGGCTGCTGGACGGCGTCGCCTTCCTGGCCGCGCGCGTGCATCACCGGCTGGATGACGAATTCCCGGAGCTGACCGACGCGCTGCTGAGCGTGCTGTATCCGCATTACCTGGCGCCGGTGCCGTCGTGCACGGTGTTGCAGTTCGGCTGCCAGCCGGACCTGCTGGTGCCGTTCGAGGTGGCGCCCGGGCTGGAGTTGGACAGCGAGCCGGTGCGCGGCGAATCCTGCCGGTTCCGCACCGCCTATCCGCTGACCCTGTGGCCGGTGGAAATCGAAAGCATCCGGCTCTCCGGCCTGCCGCTGGCGGTGCCGGTCAACCCGCTGGCCAATGGCGCGGTGGCGGCGCTGCGCATCGTGCTGAAATGCGCCAACCCGGAGGTGACGTTCGCCCAGCTCGGGGTGGAGCAGTTGCGCTTCTTCCTGCGCGCGCCGGCCAATATTTCGCTGCCGCTGTACGAATTGCTGTGCGGCCACACGCTGTCGGTGGCCTATGCCGACGGGCCGACCGATCCGAACCCGGTGATCGTGGCGGCCGATTCGATCAAGCCGGTCGGCTTCGGGCCGCAGGAGGCGCTGTTCCCCTGGCCGGCGCGCAGCTTCTCCGGGTTCCGCCTGCTGACCGAGTATTTCGCCTTTCCGGAGAAATTCCTGTTCCTCGACTTCACCCGCATGGATGGCAAGACGCTGGCCTCCGGCGGCAGCCAGATGGAGATCTTCGTCTATCTCGACCGCGCATCGCCGGAGTTGGAGCGGATGCTCGGCAATGACGTGCTGGCGCTGGGCTGCACCCCCGGAGTCAATCTGTTCGAGCAGCGTTGCGCATCGGTGCCGCTGACCCATACCGATGTGGAATACCGCATCGTTCCCGATGTGCGCCGGCCTGGCGCGCTGGAGGTCTGGGGCGTGGACCGGGTGCGGGAGTCGCGTTCGGACGGTTCGTCGCGGCCGTGGCGGCCGTTCTATCGCATGACCCATGGCGATCCCGATGGTGGGGAAACCGGCGGCTTCTATCATGTGATGCGGCGCGAATCGCCGGCGCCGCTGCGTGGCAGCGAGGTCTATCTGGCGCCGGACGATGCGGAATTCGCCGCCGACCGCCCGGCCGACGCGGTGCTGTCGATCGACGCGCTGTGCACCAACCGCGACCTGCCGGGCGAATTGCCGTTCGGCCGCGGGCAGCCACGGATGCGGCTGGTCGAGGGTGCCGCCGGGATCACCCGCATCAGCTGCCTCACCGCGCCGACCTCGACGTTGCGGGCGCCGCTGCGCGAGCATGGCTTCTGGCGGCTGATCTCGCATCTGTCGCTCGGCCATCTGTCGGTGGTCGGCGGTGCGGAGGGGGCGGCGGCGATGAAGGAGGTGCTGCGGCTGTACGATCTGCGGGATTCGGCCGAGACCCGCGCGGCGGTCGACGGGCTGCTGGCGATTTCGGCCAAACCCGGCGTGGCGCGGGTGCCGGGGGGGCGGACCGGCACATTCTGCCGCGGCCTCGATGTGGCGCTGGAATTCGACCAGCGGACCTGGCAGGTGGGCGGGCTGTACCTGCTGGCCTCGGTGCTGGACCGGTTCCTGGCGCTGCATGCCACGGTCAACTCCTTCGTGCGGACCAGGGTGGTGTTGCGCGGGCGCAGCGGCACCGTGGCCAACTGGCCGGCGCGGGCCGGCGCGCATGTGCTGCTGTGACTGACCTATCCGAGCCTGCTGCCCCGGAGATTGGCGCACCGGCACCACGCCGGCGGCCAGCGCCCGGTTCCCCGCTGGCACGGTTGCAGCGCGAGCCGCGGCGCTTTCGCTTCGATGCCGCGGTGCGGCTGCTGATGCACGCCGCCGGCACGCCCGACCCGGCGCAGGCGGTCCGCTTCCGCAGCCAGCCCGGCCTCGGCTTTCCCGGCGCGGATGTGACCAATGTGCAGGACGGGCCGGCCGGCGGCCCGCCGAGGCTGACCACGCCGGTGATGGGGCTGACCGGCGCGACCGGCGTGCTGCCGCGCTACTACACCGAGATGCTCAGCCAGACGTTGCGCGACCGCTCCCGCGCGATGCACGATTTCGTCGATCTGCTGTCGCACCGCATGGTCGCCCATTTCGCCCGCGCCGGGGTGAAATACCGGCTGGCCCGCGCGGTGGAGACCGCAAGGCTGGCGCCGCGCGATGCCGAGCGGGCCGATGCGCTGCCGGCCGACCCGGTGGCGATGATCCTGCTCTCGTTGACCGGCTATGGCACCGCGCATCAGCGCAGCCGGCTGGCGGCCGGAACCGACCCGCTGCTGCATTACGCCGGGTTGCTGGCGATGCGGCCACGTTCGGCGGATCGGCTGGCGGCGCTGGCGTCGGACTGGCTGGGGCGGTCGGTGGAGGTGGTGCAGTTCGCCGGCGCCTGGCTGCCGCTGCCGCCCGACCAGCGCAGCAGCATGCCGCTGGGGCGCCGGGCCGGCCAGTTCAATCGGCTGGGCGTGGACGCCGCGATCGGCACCAGGGCATGGGACGCCCAGGCGCGCATCGTGCTGCGGGTGGGGCCGCTCGACCGCGCCGCCTTCGCCGCGCTGCTGCCGGACAAGCCGGCGCTGCGGCAATTCGTGTCGCTGGTGCGGGCCTTCCTCGGCTTCGAGACCGCGTTCGCGGTGAACCTGGTGCTGGCGGCGGATGCGGTGCCGGAGGCCCAGATGGGCGGCAGCGGTGGTGCACGGCTGGGCTGGAACACCTGGATGCCGCAGCCGGGGCGGCGGCGAACCCGCGACGCCGCGGAAGCGATCTTCGAGGCGGAATTGGTCGAGGCGAGCGCGCAGGCGAGGGGACGGGGATGAGCGGCTGGGGCGGCGGCTATGTGACCGACGTAAGCTATCTGGCGCACTACTATCTTGAACAGTCGCCGCACATGCTGGCCGCTGCCTGTCTGATCGCCGGCTATGATCCGGGCTTCAGCGGCGAGGCGCCGGGGCTGCATTATCTGGAACTGGGCTGTGGCCGTGGCCGCAACGCGCTGGTGCAGGCGGCGGCCAACCCGAGCTGGCGGGTGACCGCGATCGACTTCACCCCGGCCGCCATCGCCGAAGCGCGGCAGGTCGCGGCGGCGGCGCGGCTGGACAATATCACCTTCATCGAGGCCGATCTCAGCGACTTCGCCGAGACCGCAGCCGCCGCGGCGCTCGGCGAGGTGGACGTGGTCAGCATGCACGGCGTGTGGAGCTGGGTGCCGCCGGCGGTGCGCGCCGGCATCGCCCGGCTGCTGGCGGCGCGGTTGCGCTCCGGCGGGCTGCTGCATGTCAGCTACAACGTACTACCTGGGCTGCAGGAAGCGCTGGGCTTGCAGCGGGTGATCCGCGGCGCCGGCCTGGCGCTCGCCAATCGCAGCGATCGTCAGGCGCTGGCCGGCTTGCAGGTGGTGCGTGACCTGATCGGCGCCGAGGCGCTGCACCTGCAGAACCCGGTGGTGGCCGAGCTGATGGAGAAGCTGGGCAACGCGCCGGTGGAATATATTGCGCATGAATACATGAACGGCACCTGGGCGCCGTGCTTCCAGGCCGACGTCGCCGCCGCGCTGGCCGACGCCAAGCTGGACCTGGTGGCCTCCGCCCGGTTGCCGGAGAATTTTATCGGCCTGATGCTGACCGCGCCGCAGATCGCGGTGCTGGATCGGTTCGAGGACCCGAGGCTGCGTGAGCTGATCAAGGATATCTGCATCTCCCGGGCGCTGCGTCACGACGTCTACGTGCGCGGCGCAAGGCGGCTGGGCCGCGCCGCGCAGGATGCCGCACTGCGCCGGATCGCGCTGGCGCTGACCGTGGCGCCAGGCAAATTCGCCTACCAACTGGAGATGCCGGCCGGGCATGCCACGCTGGCCGAGGGTTTCTATGGCCCGGCGGTGGCGGCGCTGGCGGAGCGGCCGCATCTGGTCGGCGAGTTGGTCGGCCTCCCCGGCCAGGACGGCAGGGACGACAACCCGGCCGAGTTGCTGGCGATGCTGGCCGGCACCGGCCAGGCGGTGCTGCTGCCGCGGCCGGATGTTGGACCAGGCGCTGCCGCTCAACGGCTCAATGCCGCGCTGGCGCGCCAGATTGTCCGGCTGGACGGGCTACACCTGCCGGCGGTGGCCGCCAGCGCCCGGATGGGCGGAGGGCTGATCTGCCGGGCGGTGGATCTGTTCCTGATCGAGCGTATCTCGGCCGCCGGTGGCGCTCTCGACCCCGGCGTCTGGGCGATCGAACTCGCGCCGGAGCTCCCGGTTGAGGATCTCAACACGCTGCGAGAACGTTTACAGGGCGTTATTCATGACCGGCATAAGGTCTGGCGGTCGGTGGGGATTATCTGATGTAGCGCATTCGGCCAGCGTCAACGAAATGTGACGCGATCATGCGCCCAAATGCCGCAGCGGCGACCCGTTGCGCCGATATTGGGCTGTTTTGCGGCTGGTGCTCATGGTAGTATGCAGCGTATCAGCAGGGAGGCTCTGTTTCGCCGTGCGCATTTTCATGTTTGCCGTTGCCGCCGCCGCCGCCCTCATGGTCGGGAGCGGCGCCGCCTTGGCCCAAGGCAACCCGAGCGCCGACCAGATCATCAACGCCCTGAAGCCGGGCGCCGGTATGCTCGGCACGACGCGCGGCATCCGCCCGGCCGCACCGCCGGCGCCTGCGCCCACCAGCCACGCGGTTCCGGCCGCGGCGCGGGCACCGGCGCCGGCGCCGCATGCCGCCCCCGCCGTGCAACCGGCTGCGGCCGCGGCGCCGATGCATACCC
>DATJEA010000329.1:0-2195 GCA_035497095.1 Acetobacteraceae bacterium
TGCCGCGACGCCATGATCGCGCGCCTGCTGCCCGATCGCCTTAAGCCGCTCTTTCATGGTTTCGGCCACCTGCCGGTCATAGCGGATGACCGGGTCGTGCACCCCGCCATCGATCGCCGCCCGTATCACCTGCGCGGCCAGCGGCGGCGTCACCGTGACGACGGTGACCTTGGTCCCGAGCGGCCCGGCCAGCGCCAGCCCATGTTCGACACCCTTCGCCGCCAGCTCCGAACCGTCGGTTGCGATCAGGATATGCTTGTACATCGCGGGCTCCTCGCCGCTGCGCGAACGATCACGGCTTCCTCACATGCGCGACCAGGTAGGTACGCATCACCCCCTGGTGGCTGATCGACACGTATTCGCCGGGCACGAAGCGCTCCGCACCGAAGCGGAACCCGATCTCGTCGTCCTCGTCGCCCTCCTGGTAATCGAAATACCAGCGCCCGCCGGGTTTGCGCCGCACATGCCCGAGCCGCGCCGGCTCGGCGGCGGTGAAGCGGCGGATCCGGCAGGTCTCCGGGTTCTGCCGCCAAGTGTCGGCATCGAGCGTGCCGTCATCGTGCAGTGGCACCAGCACATCATAGCCTTCGTCGGACTCTCCGTACGGATGCTCGCTGGAGCGCGCCAGCACCAGCTTCACCAAGCGGAAATTGGCCGCCAAATCTTTCGCTTCGGGCATGCTCGCGTCTCCTTCGCCGCCACGATGCCGAATTGCAGCGGCCGCACCTTGATCGAGGTCAAACCCGCCAGCCGCGATCTGCCAGGTTGTGGCTGCCACCAGTGCCGGCAGCCGGAGCCTCGTCATGACCATACGCAATCTTGAATTCGCGGTGCGGCCACGCTCGCTGGCACTCTACGGCGCATCGCCGCGCGCCGGCTCGGTCGGCCGGATCGTGCTCGACAACGTGGTGGCCGGCGGTCTCGCGGGCGCCATCTGGCCGGTCAATCCGCGCCACGGCGAGATTGCCGGCCGCCGCTGCTACCGCGCCACCGCCGAGCTTCCCGGGGTGCCCGATCTCGCCGTCATCATGACGCCGCCTGCGACCATCCCCGGCATCATCGCCGAGCTTGGCGCGTTCGGCTGCCGCGCCGCGGTCGTCATCACCGCCGGGCTCACCCGCGAGAACCGGCTGCGTCAGGCGATACTGGACGCGGCGCGGCCGCATCTGTTCCGCATCATCGGCCCGAACACCGTCGGGCCGATGATCCCGCCGGCCCGGCTCAATGCCGGCTTCGCCCATATGGCGGCGTCCCCCGGCAACATCGCATTGCTGTCGCAATGGGGCGCCATCGCCACCTCGCTGATCGACTGGGCGGCCGCCAACAATGTCGGCTTCTCGCATATCGTCTCGCTCGGCGACATGGCCGATGTCGATGCCGGCGACTGGCTCGACCTGCTCGCCGGCGACGCCCGCGCCATCGTGCTGTATCTCGAAACCGTCACCCATGCGCGCAAGTTCATGTCGACGGCACGGGCGGCGGCGCGCATCAAGCCGGTGATCGCGCTGAAGCCCGGCCGGCACGAGACGGCGGGGCGCTGGCCGGCGCCGACCGGGTGATCGACGCGGCGCTGCGCCGGGCCGGCATCCTGCGCGTCGGCGCCTCGACGAGCTGTTCGACGCCGCCGAAATCACCTCCCGTTTCCCGCCGCTGCCGAACGACCGCATCGGCATCGTCACCAATGGCGGCGGCGCTGGGGTGCTGGCGCTTGATCAGCTGATCGACAGCGGCGGAGTTCCGGCCGAGCTCGCGCCGGCGACGCTCACGGCACTGGGCGGCGCGCTGCCGCCGACCTGGTCGCACGCGAACCCGGTCGATATCATCGGCGATGCGCCCGCCGAACGCTATCGGGCCGCCGTCACCGCAGTTGCCTGTCAAATCGCTTCCAATCGTGACCGCCTTTTCGCGTGCAAAAATGGCTCTGACTCATTTCTGCTGCTGTTCTGTGATGGCTTGATGCAATGTCTACGATAGGAGCATCGCATGGCAGTCCGGTTTGGCTTTGCATCGCTGATCTCGCCCGAACTGGCAGCGACGCTACAGACCAAGAACATCGCAGCCGAGATCCCGTCGACCTGCTCGATCACCTGGATCACCTACGGCGGCGATGAGGCTGGGATCGTCTGTCGGCTCGACTTCGCGCACGAGCCCGAAACGGCAACCTTCGCGTCGATCACCCACCTGCGCTTCGACGC
>DATJEA010000330.1:0-6770 GCA_035497095.1 Acetobacteraceae bacterium
GACCGGATGAAGACCGGCAACGCCCGCGCCCCCAGCCTGTCGCCGGAAATCATCGAGGTCGCCAAGCAGGCCTGGCTGCTCGCCTCGGTCGAGCACGGGCTGTCCAGGATTCGCTCCGGCCATATCCTGTGGGCGATGCTGGCCGACGAGAACCTGTCGCGCCGCGCCCGCGAGATGTCCGGCCAGTTCGCCAAGATCCCGGTCGACATGCTGAAGCGCGACCTGCTGACCATCACCGCCAACAGCGTCGAGGCCGCCACCGCCACCACCTCGGTGGATGGGGCTCCGGCCGGCGGCGGCGAGGACGGCGCCCCCCGCATGGGCAGCTCCGCCGCGCTCGACCAGTTCACCATCGACCTCACCGCCAAGGCCCGCGCCGGCAAGATCGACCCGATCCTCGGCCGCGACACCGAAATCCGCCAGGTGGTCGACATCCTGACCCGCCGCCGGCAGAACAACCCGATCCTCACCGGCGAGGCCGGCGTCGGCAAAACCGCGGTGGTCGAAGGCTTCGCGCTGCGCATCGCCGAGGGCGACGTGCCGCCGGCGCTGAAGGACGTCATCATCCGCACCCTCGATCTCGGCCTGCTGCAGGCCGGCGCCGGGGTCAAGGGCGAGTTCGAGAACCGCCTGAAATCGGTGATCGAGGAGGTGAAGGCCAGTCCGAAGCCGATCATCGTGTTCATCGACGAGGCGCATCAGTTGATCGGCGCCGGCGGCAGCGCCGGCCAGGGCGACGCCGCCAACCTGCTGAAGCCGGCGCTGGCGCGCGGCGAGCTGCGCACCATCGCCGCCACCACCTGGGCCGAATACAAGAAGTATTTCGAGAAGGACGCCGCCCTCACCCGCCGCTTCCAGGTGGTCAAGGTCGAGGAGCCGTCCGAACCGCTGGCGATCGCCATGGTGCGCGGCATCGTCAGCACGCTGGAGAAGCATCACGGCATCCGCATTCTCGACGAGGCGGTCGAGGCGGCGGTCAAGCTCTCGGCCCGCTTCATCCCCAGCCGGCAACTGCCCGACAAGGCGGTCTCGCTGATCGATACCGCCTGCGCCCGAGTCGCGATGAGCCAGGCCGCCATGCCGGCGCCGTTGGAAGACCGGGTGCGCCGCATCGCGCTGATCGACACCGAGTTGGCGATCCTCGACCGCGAAATCGCCGCCGGCGCCGACCACGGCGCCAAGAAGGGCGAATTGCTGGAGGAACGCCACACCGCCGACGAGGACCGCAAGGCGCTGGAGATCCGCTGGGACGAAGAAAAGGGGCTGGCGAAGGAAATCGCCGACCTGCGCGCGGCCATCGAGGCGCCGGATCAGCCCGCTCCGGCGCCGGCCGAAAGCAACGGCGACGCCGCCACGGCGGCACCCGCGCCTGCCTCGGCCGCCGCGGCGCCTGAAGCGATCGACCGGGACGCGCTGCGCGCCAAACTGGCCGAGGCAACCGGCAAGCTGCACGCCCTGCAGGGCGAGACTCCGCTGGTGTTCCCGGTGGTGGACGCCCAGGCGGTCGCCGAAATCGTCGAAAGCTGGACCGGCGTGCCGGCCGGGCGCATGCAGTCCGACGAGATCAAGACCGTGCTGAACCTGCGCGAGGCGATGGGCAAGCGCATCGTCGGCCAGGACCACGCGCTGGAAGCCGTCGCCCAGGCGATCCGCACCAGCCGCGCCAAGCTGACCGACCCGCGCAAGCCGATCGGCGTGTTCCTGATGGTCGGCACCTCCGGCACCGGCAAGACCGAAACCGCGCTGACCTTGGCCGACCTGCTGTATGGCGGCGAGCAGAACATGACCACCATCAACATGACCGAGTTCAAGGAGGAACATAAGGTCAGCCTGCTGATGGGCAGCCCACCCGGCTATGTCGGCTATGGCGAGGGTGGCATCCTCACCGAAGCGGTCCGCCGCCGGCCCTACTCGGTGATCCTGCTCGACGAAATGGAGAAGGCGCATCCCGGCGTGCAGGACGTGTTCTTCCAGGTGTTCGACAAGGGCAACATGAAGGACGGCGAGGGCCGCGACATCGACTTCAAGAATACCGTTATCATTATGACCTCCAATGCCGGAACGGATCTGATCGCGAAACTGTTCGCCGACCCGGATACCGCGCCGGACGCGGCCGGGCTGGCCGATGCGCTGCGGCCGGAGTTGGCGAAATACTTCAAGCCGGCCTTCCTCGGCCGCATCACCCTGGTGCCGTATTTCCCGCTGTCCGACGCGGTCATTCGTCAAATTGTCGTGCTCCAGTTGAACCGCATCGCCAGTCGTGTAAAAGAAGCCTACCGAGCAACGTTCGAATATGATCCCGCGCTCGTGGAAACCATCGCCGCCCGGTGCACGGAAAGTTCATCGGGCGCACGCAACATAGAGAACATACTTTCGCGTACACTGCTGCCGGAACTCTCCGCTGAAGTGCTGGCAAGATTGGCTGAAGGCTCCGCAATTTCGCGGGTGTCCGTGGGGATCGAGCCATCCGGGTCGTTCCGCTACACACTGGGGTAAACCGCCGTCATCGGCGACAACAAGGGGATACGGGTATGCCGATCTACATGAAATATACCGGAATCGACGGCGATGTTGACGCCGAGGGCCACGAGAAATGGATCGAGTGCGGCAGCTTCCAGTGGGGTGTCGGCCGCGGCATCTCATCGCCGACCGGCGCCAGCTCCGACCGTGAGTCGAGCGCACCGAGCATCAGCGAAATCACCGTCACCAAGTCCCAGGACGTCGGAACGGTGAAGCTGCTTCAGGAGGCCCTGCAGGGCGAGGGTGTCGCCGTCACGATCGACTTCACCAAGACGGACAAGGGCAAGCTCGAGACCTACCTGCAGTATACGCTGACCAATACTATGATCAGCGGCTATTCGCTCAGCAGCGGTGGCGATCGCCCGCAGGAGAGCCTGTCGCTGAACTTCACCAAGGTCGAGTGCAAGCTCACCTCGATGACCGCCACCAACGCCGACGGCTCGCCGGAAAACGTGACCTACGATCTGTCGAAAGCCAAGATCGCCTGATCAGGCTCAGCTCGACGACTTGCGGCCCGACCGGCAACGGTCGGGCCGCTTTGTCGTACGAAGCAAGCAAGCAGCGCTTCTTTGTAAAAAAGCGCGCAAAAAACTTCATCCCCTGAAGTCCCGGACCGCGGTCCGTGACTCCAGGGGATGAAGTTTTTTTGCTTCTTTTTGTTCACTACGCCGTTCGGCTGAAAACCCGAAAATCTGCAATCGGCGGCGCGGTTCGCGGACGGCAGGTAGGCAAGCAGGGAGATCCACATCGAGGCGGGAAGGCGGGAAGAAGAAAGTAAAGGAGGAGTCTCCTTCTCTCGCTTCTCCCCGCCTCCATGTGAGCCTTTCTTGCCAGACGCCGCCGCGGCACGATCTTCGGGTTCTCGAACGGGCGGAGTAACAAAAAGAAGATCTGCCTTACTGGCAGGACAGGCACTCCTCGTAATCCGTCGTCCCCGCCACCAGCGGCAGCGAGCCCTGGTCGTTGGCCGGCAGATTGGCCGCCAGCACCCCGGTGAACTCCTCCGGCCGCAGCGCCTTCTCGCTCACCGCGTCGGCGCGCTGGATCGACATGCTGCGGCAGTAGTACAGCGACTTCATGCCCTTCTTCCAGGCCAGCAGATGGATCTGGTGCAGGTCGCGCTTGCTGACATTGGCCGGCACGAACACGTTCACCGACTGGCTCTGGCAGATAAACGGCGTGCGGTCGGCGGCGTGCTCGATCACCCAGCGCTGGTCCAGCTCGAACGCGGTCTTGTAGACCGCCTTCTCCTGCTCGGTGAGGAAATCCAGGTGCTGCACGCTGCCCTTGTTGGTGGTGATCGACGACCACACCTCCGGGGTATCCTGCCCTTTCGCCTCCAGCAGCTTCTGCAGATGCCGGTTGCGCACCGTGAAGCTGCCCGACAGCGTTTTTTGCAGGAACACATTGGCGGCGATCGGCTCGATTCCCGGCGAGGAATTGCCGGCGATGATCGAGATCGAGGCGGTCGGCGCGATCGCCATTTTGTTGGAGAAGCGCTCCTGGATGCCATATTCGGCGGCATCCGGGCACGCCCCCCGCTCATCGGCCAGCAGGCGCGAGGCATGATCGGCCTGGCCGCGGATGTGCTTGAACATGCGAATGTTCCACACCTTGGCGATCACGCTCTCGAACGGCACGTTCTGCGATTGCAGGAAGGAGTGGAAGCCCATCACCCCGAGCCCGACCGAGCGCTCGCGCATCGCCGAATATTTCGCCCGCTCCATGCCCTCCGGCGCGCGGTCGATGAAGTCCTGCAGAACGTTGTCGAGGAAGCGCATGATATCCTCGATGAACAGCGGATGATCCTTCCACTCAAACCAGTTCTCCAGGTTCAGCGAGGACAGGCAGCAGACCGCGGTGCGCTGTTTGCCGTGCTGGTCGATGCCGGTCGGCAGCGTGATCTCGCTGCACAGGTTGGAGGTCTTCACCTCCAGCCCGGCCAGCTTGTGATGCTCCGGCATCGCCCGGTTCACCTGGTCGCTGAAGATCAGATACGGCTCGCCGGTCTCGATGCGCGCCATCAGGATGCGAATCCACAGGCTGCGCGCGCCGATCCGGCGCACGATGCTGCCGTCCTTCGGCGAGGTCAGGCTCCACTGCTCGTCGGCCTCCACCGCCCGCATGAACGAGTCGGGGATCAGGATGCCGTGATGCAGGTTCAGCGCCTTGCGATTCGGGTCGCCGCCGGTCGGCCGGCGCATCTCGATGAATTCTTCGATCTCGGGATGCCAGACCGGCAGATAGGTCGCAGCCGAGCCGCGCCGCAGGCTGCCCTGGCTGATCGCCAAGGTCAGGCTGTCCATCACCCGGATGAACGGAATCACCCCGGAGGTCTTGCCGTTCTGCCCGACCTTCTCGCCGATCGAGCGCAGATTGCCCCAGTACGAGCCGATCCCGCCGCCCTTGGACGCGAGCCAGACATTCTCGTTCCACAGCCCGACGATGCCGTCCAGGCTGTCCGACGCCTCGTTCAGGAAGCAGGAAATCGGCAGCCCGCGCGTGGTGCCGCCGTTCGACAGCACCGGCGTCGCCGGCATGTACCACAGCCTGCTGATGTAGTCGTACAGTCGCTGCGCATGCGCCGCGTCCTCGCCGTAGAAGCTGGCGACGCGGGCGAACAGATCCTGATAGCCCTCGCCCGGCAGCAGATAGCGATCGTCGAGCGTGGCGCGGCCGAAATCGGTGATCAGTTTGTCCCGGGAACGGTCGACCCGCACCTGGTGGTGGCCTTGCATCTGCACGACATCTAGCACGGTAGCATCCCCCTGAAGCTCGATCGCCATGCCGCTATCCTGCGCACCCCCGCCCCTTCGTCAAATCAATTCCCACTAGATGTGGTCGCTGGCTGCCATGCCGCACACAATATGGAGGCTTGATGCCGCTGTACAACACCGCCCCGCGAACATATAAGGAACATAGACCCAAGCGAATCGCGCGCCAAGCGGAAAGCGATTCTCTCCGCGGGATTCAGGTTATCCACAGGGCAAAAGGGACTCGGAGCGGCCGATTCCCGCCGCAAAAACCCCTCGGATTCGGACAAAACCGGGCTAGATCGGGCGCGTACCGCACCAATCCGCGATGAAACCGGCGATGATCAGGGTGGTCTTTTTCAGCTCCGGCAGGTGGCAACGCTCGTCGAAGGCGTGCGCGCCCTCGCCTTTCGGGCCATAACAGATTGTGTCGATACTGTAGTAGTTATGATACATACGTGTGTCGTTGACCGCAGTCGTCGCGACCGCCCGCGGTGGGGCGCCGAGCACCGCCTGATGCACTGCCGACAACACCCCCTCCAGCGCGCCGCCCGGCTCCTTCACCTGGCCGTCAGCCTGGAAGCCGTTCCAGATCACCTCCGGCGGCGCGTTGGCCATGAACGGGTCGTCTTTCGCCGCCGCCGCGACGCAGTCCAGCACGCCCTGGCGGGCCTGTTCCAGCGTGGTGCCGGGCATCAGGCCGATGCGGCAATCCACCTCGCACCAGGCGGGGGTGGAACTGCCCCAGTCGCCGCCGCGGATCACGCCGGGGTTGAAGTTGATCGGGTGGACGACGTCGCGGTACCACGGATGGAACCGCGCCGCCTCGTTCAGCCGCTCGGTATGCCCATAGAGCGCCTGGATCAGCGTGTAGGCGGACATGATGGCGTTGGTCCCGGTCCCCGCCTGGCCGACATGCACCGGCACGCCGCGCACCCTGAGGCGGAACCACATCACGCCGACATGGGCGCGGGTGATGGTGTTGGCGGTCGGCTCCGGCACCAGGCAGCCCTCGGCGCGATAGCCGCGCGCCAGGGTGGAGAGCGCGCCATTGCCGGTGCATTCCTCCTCGGTGACGGTCTGCACATACACGTCGGCGGCCGGCGCCAGGCCGGCACTGCGCAACGCGTCCATCGCGAACACCATCGCCGCGACGCCCTGCTTCATGTCGTGCGCGCCGCGGCCGTACATCCAGCCGTCCTTGATGACCGGGTCGTAGGGTGGGAAGGTCCACATCTCGGCCGGGCCTTCCGGCACCACGTCGACATGGCCTTGCAGGATCAGGCTGCGGCCGGTGGGCTGCGGCGCGCGGACGGTGGCCACCACCTGGACCGCCTGGGTGTAGTCGGTATCCATCACCGGCGAGAAACCCGGCAGGTGCTCCATCGCCACCTCGGAGAGGGTATAGCGATCGACGCTCCAGCCGCGCCCGGCGAATTCGCGGGCGAGCCAGTCCTGGCACGGTCCCTCCTTGCCGCGCCGGCTGGGGAAGCGGAC
>DATJEA010000331.1:0-2006 GCA_035497095.1 Acetobacteraceae bacterium
GCGGCACCGTCGGCCAGTTGGAGAACTGCTTGATCCCCTCGCGCAGCGCCGGGTCTTCCAGCACGTTCGCGGTGGAGAACGGCACCCCCATATGGGTCAGAATCTGCACCACCCGCGCCGAGAACCCGCATTGCGGGAACATCGCGGTGCCCTTCATGTAGAGCATCACCGGGTGCTCGGCGATCTCGGTCTTGATGCGGTCGGCAGTCGGGTCGGACATCGGAAGCATTCCTTATGCGGGGGCGGAAGTCTGCAGGGCGAGGGCATGCAGCTCACCGCCCATGCGGCCCTGCAGGGCGGCGTAGACGATCTGGTGCTGCTGAACCCTGGATTTGCCGGCAAACGCGGCGCTGATCACGGTCGCCGCGTAGTGGTTGCCATCGCCGGCGAGGTCTTCGATGGTCACACTCGCGTCGGGCAGGGCGGCCTTGATGAGGGCCTCGATGTCGCCTGCGGGCATGGCCATGCCGTCTACTCCTTCAAACACATCTCAGCGCGACTCTACGTCCATCCACGCCGGGAAGAAACGTTCGTGCATTGCGCGCAGACTGGCAACTGACATGGTATGTCCGTCGGGAAGAGTCAAATCCGCCCCCCCCGACCGGCCGAGGCTTTGCGCCGGCACGCCAGCCGCCGCGGCGGCCGCCAGCAGCGGCGCCGCGCGCTCCACCGCCAGCACGTAGCGCGCCTGGTCCTCGCCGAACCAGAAACCGTGATCCGCCGGCGCCAGCCCGGCCCGCAGCACCACGCCGGTATCCCCGGTCAGCGCCATCTCGGCGACCGCCACCAGCAGCCCGCCATCGGAGACGTCATGGCAGGCGCGCACCCGCCCGGCCAGGATTTCGCCGCGCACGAAATCGCCATTGCGCCGCTCGGCGGCCAGATCGACCGGCGGCGGCGCGCCTTCTTCCCGGCCCACCACCTCACGCAGCCACAGCGACTGCCCGAGCCAGCCCTCGGTCGCGCCGATCAGCACCAGCTCCAGCCCCGGCGCCAGCGCATAGCCCACCGCCTGCGCCGCATCCTCCAGCACCCCCAGCCCGCCGATCGCCGGCGTCGGCAGGATCGGCCGGCCCTCGGTCTCATTGTACAGGCTGACATTGCCGGACACGACCGGGAAATCCAGCGCCGTGCAGGCCGCCGCCATGCCGCGTATCGCGCCGGCGAACTGACCCATGATGCGCGGCTTCTCCGGGTTGGCGAAGTTCATGTTGTCGGTGATCGCCAGCGGCGTCGCGCCGGTCGCGGTGATGTTGCGCCAGGCCTCGGCCACCGCCTGCGCGCCGCCCGCCTCCGGGTCGGCCTGCACGTAGCGGGGGGTGCAGTCGGTGGTCAGCGCCAGCGCCCGGCTGCGGCCCTCCAGCCGCACGATGGCAGCATCGGCCGCACCGGGCCGCTTCACCGTCTGGCCGCCGATCGTGCTGTCATACTGGTCCCACACCCAGGCGCGCGAGCACAGATCGGGGCAGGCGATCAGCGTCTCCAGCGCCGCGGCCAGGCTCACCGGCGCCGTCACCGGCCCCAGCCTGGCCGGCTTCGGCGTCGCCTCGGTCGGCCGGTGATACAGCGGCGCCTGCTCGGCCAGCGGGTCGAGCGGAATGTCAGCCTCCACCACGCCCCGATGCGTCACCACGATCCGCCCGGTATTGGTCAGCCGGCCGATCACCGCGAAATCCAGGTCCCATTTCTCGATGATCGCCCGCGCCATCTCCTGCCGGTCCGGCCGCAGCACCATCAGCATGCGCTCCTGGCTCTCCGACAGCATCATCTCATAGGCGGTCATCCCCGCCTCGCGCTGCGGCACCGCGTCGAGGTCGAGCGCGATGCCGACGCCGCCCTTGCCGGCCATCTCGACGGCGGAACTGGTAAGCCCCGCCGCTCCCATGTCCTGGATCGCCACGATCGCGTCGGTGGCCATCAGTTCCAGGCAGGCTTCGATCAGCAGCTTCTCGGTGAACGGATCGCCCACCTGCACGGTGGGGCGCTTCTCCTCCGAATCCTCGGCG
>DATJEA010000332.1:0-7362 GCA_035497095.1 Acetobacteraceae bacterium
GCGGAGAGCAGCGCCACCAGCGCCACCGCCCCCAGCGCGATGCGGTAATACGCGAAGCCGCTGAAGCCGTGGCGGCCGACATAGCCGACCAGCCAGCGCACCACCAGCAGGGCGGCCAGAAACGCCGCGACGAAGCCCAGCGCGATGAGTGCCCCGCCTTCCGGCGTCAGGGCGTGGCGATTTTTGTACAGGTCGTAGACGGTGGCGCCCAGCATGGTCGGGATCGCCAGGAAGAACGAGAACTCGGTCGCCGTCCGCCGCTCCACCCCGAGCAGCAGCGCGCCCATGATGCTGGCGCCGGAGCGTGAGACGCCGGGCACCATCGCCAGGCACTGACAGAAGCCGATACCCAGCGCCACCCGCCACGGCATGGCCGGCACCGAGGTTACCCGCACCGGCGCCCAGCCCTGCCGGATGGCGCGCTCGATCGCCAGGATCGCCACACCGCCGACGATCAGGCTCACCGCCACCACGTAGGGCGAGAACAGCACCGCTTTGATGAAGCCGTGCGCCAGCGCGCCGATCATCGCCGCCGGCAGGAAGGCCAGCAGCACCGCCAGCGCGAAGCGTCGCGCCGCCGGGTCGCCGGGCAGGCCGAGCAGCACGCCGAGCAGCCGGCGCCAGTAGAGCACGCACACCGCCAGGATGGCGCCGAGCTGGATCGCCACCTCGAACACGAAGCCCGGCGGCCCCTCGAAGCCGATCAGCCGCGACAGCAGGATCAGGTGGCCGGTGGAGGAGACCGGGATGAACTCGGTCAGCCCCTCCAGCAGCCCCAGCAGCCCGGCTTCGCCGTACAGCGTGGCGCTCAACTGGCCAACTGCCGCGGCAGCCAGATCGCGGTATGGATGATCTGCGCCAGCGGGCGGCTGCCGGCCACCACCAGCGCATCCAGTTCCACGTAGCTGTGGCCCTTGTGCTGGTAGTTCGCCACCACGCGCGCCCGCACGCTGAGCGTCTCGCCGACCAGGCCGGCGGCCAGATGGCGCACCCGGCTGCCGACATGAATCCAGGGGCCGAGCACCACGCTGTGGGTCAGCGCCCAGTTGCAGGTGCGCAGGATCATGCCGGGATGCAGCAGGCCCTGCTCGGTGTAGATCGGGTCGGTCTCGCCGAGATCGGCCAGATAGGCGCGCGCCACCTCGCCGGTGACATGCAGCGGCGTCATGCCGCGCCAGGTGCCCTCGGCCAGGCTCTCGGCGCTGGCCGGCGGCCGGGTGGCAGGAGGCGAGGCTGGCTGGTATGCCGCCACATCCGGCAACGGCCCGGCCACCAGCGGCAATTCGGCGATGCCCGAGGCGCAGGTTGCAGCGCCGCTCTGCACCGCCAGCGTCATCCGCTGCTCGCCGGCCTGGGCGGACACCATTGCCTGGGCACCGTCATAGACCGGGCTGGCGAAGCGGCATTCGGCGGTGCCGCGCTCCAGCCACGCGCGGCCCCAATGCGCCACCGGTTGATGCGCCATGTAGCCATACACATCCACCCCCGGCACCAGCCCGCCGGTGAAGCCGAACCGTCGGGCGACGCCGTCATCATGGATCTTGTTCTCCGACTCGCGGGCGGAGTTGAAGGCACGCACCTGGTAGGGGGCCGGCAACAGGTCGGACATCAGTGCTCGCTCCGTTTTGCCGCACCCTACCCTGCCCCGGCCGCTCTGTGCCAGACTCTGCCGCACAGCAACCGGCGGAGATTGAGCATGGCCGATAATCTGGCCCACTGGCTGCACGCGCGGTTCGGCGAGGATGTGCCGGTGCCAGCGGAAGCCGACCTGCCGGCGCTGGCCGCGATGGCCCGCCACCGGACCCTGCGCCGCTATCTGGACCGCCCGGTGGAGCTGCCACTGCTGCGTGCGCTGGCCGGCGTGGCGCTCTCGGCGCCGACCAAGAGCGACCTGCAGCAGGCCGATATCATCATCGTGCAGGCCGCCGCCCAGCGCACGGCGCTCGCCGACCTGCTGCCGGACAATCCCTGGGCCCGCCGCGCGCCCGCCTTCCTGGTGTTCTGCGGCAACAACGCCCGCCAGCGCCGGGTGCACGCGTTGCGCGGCCATGCGTTCGTGAACGACCATCTGGACGCCTTCTTCAACGCCGCGGTGGACGCCGGCATCGTGCTGGCCAGTTTCATCGCCGCCGCCGAGGCCGCCGGGCTCGGCACCTGCCCGATCAGCGCCATCCGCAACCACCCTGACGAGGTCGCCGGCGTGCTCAGCCTGCCGGCGCATGTGTTCCCGGTGGCCGGGCTGTGCGTCGGCTGGCCCTCCGACCAGGGAGCGCTGACGCCGCGCCTGCCATTGCGCGCCACCGTGCATATCGACCGCCACAGCAGCGCCACGCTGGACGCCGACATCGCCGAATACGACGCCCGCCGCAACCTCACCCGCGGCTACGCTGCCCGCCGGCGCGACGATTTGTTCGGTGCCGATACGCCCTATGGCTGGTCTGAGGATAAGGCGCGGCAATACGGGCAGCCAGAGCGGACTGGGTGGGGGGAGTTCGTGAAAAGGCAGGGATTCAAGTTGAAGTAATGGTGTTCTTTTTTGTAAAAAAGAACCAAAAAACCATTCGCCTTGCGGCAGTGGAGTGGTGGAGGGTTCGTACACACCATCGGATAAAAAGTTTTTTTGCTTCTTTTTGTTCACAAAAAGAAGTGCTTACTTCATTTTCACCCGCCCAACCCCATCGACGATCTCGATTTTTGTGCCGTAAGGCGCAGACAATTCGGCCAGATGCGGCAGGATCGCCGGGTCGGCCGACAGTTTCGGCGTGCCGCGTCGTGCCCGGTGCAGGCCGTAGCCGAGTTCGACCGGGATCAGTTCCAGGTCGGCCAGCGCGTCGTCCTGCCAGTGCCAGCGGGCGATTACCGATTTCCATGCCCAGGGGTCGGCCGCGAAGCCGCGCGTGTTGACCGCCGAGCGCTTGTCGATCCCATCGGCGACGTTGGCGGTGAGGCCGAGGTCGAATTTTTCGTAGAAGTCGCTCGGCAGGGTGTCGATGGTCTCGTTGTGGAAGATGAAGTTGCCGAGGCTGTAGAGGATCGGCCGGCCGCGATAGAGTTCGATGCCGCGCAGGATATGCGGGCCGTGGCCGATCACCGCGTGGGCGCCGGCGTCGATGCAGGCGCGGCTGAACGCTTCCAGGAACGCCGCCGGCTTGGTTTTCATGGCGCCGAGCATCTCGTGCGCGTGCAGGCTGATCAGCACGTGGTCGGCTTGTCGCTTTGCCTCGCCGATGGCCGCCACCACGCGGGCGACGTCGTACTTGTTGGCGGTGGTCTGCACGCCGAGTTGCGGGCCGGCGCGGAAGCGCTGGCCGCCGAACAGCACGACGCCGTCCTCCAGCGGCGGCGCGAAGCCCTCCTTCACCCGTAGCTTGTGGCCGTCATTGACGCCGCTTTCCTCGGCCAGCGCCTGCAATGCGCGCAGCTTGTCCGGCGGCAGCGTGTAGGTGCTGGTGTGGCGCAGCATGTTGACGCCGGGGCGGCCGCGCATCGCCGGGCGTTGCTCGCCGGCCGCCGAGGTTTCGTGGAAGCTGGCGGTGATGGCGATCAGCGCGACGCGGGCGGTCGGGCATTCCAGGTAGCGCGGCCGGCTGGCGTCGGCCAGGTGGATGCCGGTGCCGGCGTGCAGCATGCCGTGCGCGTCGAGCGCCCGCGCGGTGGCGGCCATGCCGTCATGCAGATAGTCCAGCGTGTGATTGTTGGCCAGCGAGGCCATGTTGAAGCCGAGTGCCACCAGGTCGGCGATCACCGCCTCGGGCGCGCTGGCCCAGGTGCCGCCGCTGACCGCGTTGGGCACCGCCGCGGCGCCGGGGGTCAGCACCTCGAAATTGGTGAAGCGCACATCGGCGGCGCCGATCAGTGCCGCCAACGCCTGCTGCTCGGGGCCGCCCGGCAGCCGGCGGGTGATGAAGCTGTCGCCGGTGGCGAGCAGGCTGAGTGGGGCCATGACGTGGTCTCCTGAAGCGGGCGCGGACGGCGACTGATGGCGAGAGCCTAGCATCCGCGCCCGGTGTGAGGCAGGGGGCCACTTGCGTCGCGTATCCGCCCCGGCCGATGATTTGCGTGCCCTCTGTTATGTGAGACCAAGCCATGATCCGTATCGCCGTGCTGCATTTCTCGCACGAGACCGTCACGTTCCTCGAAAATGACACCACGCTCGACGATTTTCGTTATCCTGGCTCACCATGTTCGGGTGAGGCGCTGCTGGCGCTGGACCCCGCCGGCTACATCGGCGGTTTCGTGCAGGTGGCGCGCGAGCAGCCGGACGTGGAGCTGGTCGGCATCGAAAGCCCCGGCTTTCCGAAAACCGGCACCGGCTCCGGCTGGGTCACCGAACAGGCGTTCGAGCATTTCGTCGGCCGGATGATCGCCGAACTCAGCGCCAGCGGGCCGTATGACGGCGTCTACCTGGCGGTGCACGGCGCGATGGCCGTGCGAGGCGTCGCGCGGCCGGAGGCGGAATTGGCGCGCCGGGTGCGCATGGCGGTGGGGCCAAAGGCGCGCATCGCCGGCACCTTCGACCCGCACGGCAACGAGGACGAGGAATTCTTCCGCCACGCCGACTTCGCGTTCACCGTCAAATACTATCCGCATTACGACAGCCATCTGCAGGGCGAGCGGGCAGCCCGCATGCTGCTGCGGGCGATCCGCGGCGGCTACACACCGGCGCATGCCACAGTCCGGGTTCCGATCATCTCGCCGACCGTGCTGCAATGGACCGGCGCCTCGCCGTGGAGCGACCTGATCCAGCGCGCGCTGGTCTGGGAAGCGCGGTCGGTGGACACCTATGTCAACGTGTTCTTCGGCTTCCCGTGGGCGGACGTGCCGGATGTCGGCATGACCATCCAGGTGACCACCAATGACGACCCGGCGCTGGCCAAGCGCGTCGCCGACGACATGGCACACTGGGCCTGGCGCAAGCGCGAGGCGCTGCTGAACACCACCAAGGTGCTGTCGATCGCCGAGGGCGTGGCCGCCGCCCGCGATGCCGCCAAGCCGGCGATCCTGGCCGATCACTCCGACCGCTCCGGTTATGCTACCTGGCTGTTGCGTGAAATCCTCGCCCAAAAGCTGCGCAATACGCTGGTCGCCACCATCGCCGACGGCCCGTTGGTCGAGCGCCTGGTGGAGCGCGGCATCGTGGTGGGCGACGCGTTCGATGAACCGGTGGGAGGCAAGGTGGACCCCTCGGCGGGCGCGCCGGTGCGGGTCACCGGCCGGGTACTGGCGCTACCGGGCGGCGTGCGACGCGGCAATGCGCAGACCTGGATCGTGGTCGATGTCGGCCAGGGCAACGTGGTGGCGATCAGCCCCTATCTGGTGCAGATCATCGAGCCCGACGATCTGCGCGGCTATGGCCTGGAACCGAACGACTTCGAGGTCATTGCCATCAAGTCCCGCGTGCATTTCCGCCGAGGATTTGATGATAGTGGTTTCGCGCAGAGCATTTTCGTGGTCGAGCCAGACGAGCCGTTCCTCGGCACGGTGCGGCTGGACGGATTGCAATTCCGTAACGTCGACCTCAATGCGTTCTATCCGTACGGAAATCCGGAGTTTCCGGCCGCCGAATAACGCCGGTCGGCTACCGCATATCCGGGCGTGCTGGCAGCTTCACGCCCGGCTAATCCGGCCGCCTGCGGTTGTCGGCGGGCCATGCGTTCCCATATCCCTGTGCAGCAGAATTTTTCGAGATCATTGCTTAATGGTCGTCGACGCGATGGCTTGTGCGAATCGATAACGACTTTGCATCGCAGAACAAGGGAGCGCTTGTGCCGGAGAAAGCAACCGCCAAATCTCGCAATCCACGCCCCCGCAGGGCCGCGCCGCGCGCCGACATTCCACCCGAAGCGCCGCCGCCTGAGACCGCAAACGCGCCGAGGCTGTATTACCTGAATCCGCTGCTGCTCGGCCCGCTTGGCGCCCCGGCGTGGGGCGCGCGGCTTGGGCAGATCCACGCGATGGGGTTTACCGGCGTGTTGCTGGCCTGGCCGTTTCGCGGCACCGCCGGCGACCCGCTCTGCGCCTACGACCTCGATCATCTGCATCCAGCCCTGGGCGACACGCTGGCGACCGAGGCCGGCCTGCAGCGCATCGCTTCCGCCTGTGCCCAGCACGGCCTGGCCTGCCTGCTCGACCTGGTGATCGACCGCGCGGCGGCGGGCGGGGCGCTGGCGGCGGCGCTGCCGACCTGCTGGCAACCGGCCAGCGCGCCCTGGCTGGACCCGCGCGAAATCGCCCGGTTCGGCACGCTGCGCGCCGACCTCGGCACCGCGGCGGCGCGGGCACAATTCCTTGAATTTTGGCACGCCCGATTGCTGAACTGGAAGGCCAGCGGCATCACCGGCGTGCGCTGCCACGCCGCCGAGGCCGTACCGCTCGATCTTTGGGCCGAGGTGCTGGCACCGTTCCGCGCCGATGGCGGGTTCACGCTCGGCTGGCTCGCTGGCCGGCCGCGCGGCGAGTTGATCGCGGCGGCCGGCGTGTTCGGCTGGCTGGCCTCCTCGGTAGCGTGGTGGGACGGCTGTGCCGCCTGGCTGGCCGAGGAATACCGCGCGCTGCGCCCGCACGGCCACCTGCTCGGCTGCCCGGAGGACCCGTTCGGCCCGCGCCGGGCGCCCGGCACGCTGGCCGCGCACCGCCTGGCGCTGCACGCCGCCAGCACCCTGGCCGATGGCTGGCTGCTGCCGATGGGCTTCGAATACGGCGCCAGCACGCCATTCCTTGCCGCCGAGGACGACGCCGAGGCCTTCGCCGCGCTGGCCGCGGCTCCGCCGTTCGACCTGTCGGACGAGATCACCGCCGCCAATGCCCGGCTCGCCGCGCTGCCGCCGGCCACCATGTTGCGCCAGCACTCCAGCCCATCCGACCCGGTGACCGTCATCCAGCGGAAGGCGGCTGATGGTCCTGGCACGCTGGTGGTGTTGAACACCGATCTCGCGCAGCCTGCGCCCGCTCCGGTGCGCAGCATCGCCGCGCGCCTCGGCGCCGTGCCCGAGGCCGACCCGCCGGAGTTGCCGCCCGGCGGTGGCGCCGTGGCACATTTATCGGCCGCCGACCCGGTTCGCGCCGCCGCGCCGCCGGTGCCGCGCGCCGCGCCGCGCATCGTCATCGAGGCCGTAGCACCCGCAGTCGAGCATGGCCGCTTTCCGGTCAAAGCCTGCGTCGGCGACCGGATCACGGTCAGCGCCGACATCTTCGCCGACGGCCACGAGGTACTGTCCGCCGAGCTGCGCTGGCGGCCGGTGGACAGCGAGGCCTGGTGCACTGCGCCGATGCGGGAGGGGATGAACGACCGCTGGCAGGCCAGCTTCACGCCGATCCGCCCGGGCCGCCACGTGTTCGCCATCGAGGCCTGGTGGGACCACT